>JANWYM010000066.1:9611-12422 GCA_025055355.1 Abditibacteriales bacterium | reverse complement strand
CCTCTCAGTGACACGGCTTGCCCTCCGGCGCGCCGGCGGCGCTGAAGGAATGTCCGCAGCCGCAGGTGCTGGTGGCGTTGGGATTGTTGATTTTGAACCCGCCGCCGAGTAGACTGTCGACCCAGTCAATCTGCGACCCGTTCAGGTAGAGGTAACTCTTCATGTCCACCGCGATTTTGACGCCATGCTGTTCAAATACTTTGTCGTTGCCGTCGGGGGCGTCCTCAATGGACATACCATACTGAAACCCTGAACAGCCGCCACCCTGAATGTAAAGCCGCAGCGCTGCGCCGGGCTTTCCTTTCTCCTGCAAGACGGACTTGACCTTCTCCGCTGCCTTTTCGGTGATGGTAATTGCCATCGTTGATCCCTCCTGTTGAAACTCATCTGCGCGCATGGCGCGATGCTACCATTCTGAGACAGGCGATAACGCCCTTAATTGTGCCACAATGCGCGGCAAGACGTCAAGCACTTGTTCAACTTCCCCCAGGGTGTTGTCCCTGCCGAAGGTGAACCGCAGACTACCCCGCGCCAAAGGGATGCTCCTCCCCATTGAGAGTAGAACGTGCGAAGGGTCCAGACTTCCTGACGAGCACGCCGAGCCCGTTGAAACACAAATCCCTGCGCGGTCCAACTCCAGCATCACCGCCTCGCCCTCGATGCCCATCACGGAAAGGTTTAAGCAATGCGGCAGCCGCCGCGTCGGATGCCCGTTGATGAGGACGTTCGGCACACGCTCACGGATGCCGCGTTCCAGCGCGTCGCGCATCGTTCGCAGGCGTTCGGGTTCGCCCCGTCGGAACGCTTCTTCGGCACATTCACACGCCTGCGCCAAGCCGACGATGCCCGCGACGTTCTCCGTTCCCGAGCGACGATTTCTCTCCTGCCCCCCTCCGTCAATCAACGCTTGCAAGCGGCAGCCGCGCCGCACGTAGAGCGCGCCGATGCCCTTCGGCCCGTAGAATTTATGCGCCGACAAACTGAGCAGGTCCACGTTCAACTTTTCCACATCTATCGGTATCCAGCCCACGCTCATCGCGGCGTCGGTGTGAAACACGATGCCATGTTCCCGCGCCATCGCGCCGATTTCGGCGATGGGCTGAATCACACCGGTCTCATTGTTGGCGTGCATGACGTTGATGAGAATGGTGTCGGGACGAATCGCCGCGCGCACCGCGTCGGGATGAACGAGCCCGTCCTCGTCGGGCTTGACGCGCGTGACCTCAAACCCCCGCCGCTCTAAGGCCTCGCACGCCTTCAGCGCGGCTTGGTGCTCGATAGCGGTAGAGACGATGTGGTGTCCCTTGCGTCGCAGATGCTCCGCCGCGCCTTTGAGAGCCAAATTGCACGACTCCGTGCCGCTGCTGGTGAAAACGATCTCCGTCGCCCGCGCCCCGATAAACGCCGCCAACCGCTCGCGCGCCCGCTCCACCGCGTGCCGCGCCTCGCGCCCGATGACGTAGAGGCTGAACGGATGCCCGTAGCCTTCCTTCAGCCACGGCAGCATAGCGTCCAACACGCGCGCGTCTATCGGCGTGGTGGCAGCGTGGTCGAGGTAAATCATCCTCAGCGCTGAGGGGTGAAGGTTAAGGGTTGGGAGGAGCACCTTGCATGGTGCGAACCCTCCCCCCTTAACCCTTCCCCCCGTGGCGTTACAGTCCGGTCATCGGCACAAACGCGCTCTCCGTCTCCACCAGTTCCGCAAGGCGCGCGACGACGTTGGCGGCGATCTCAGCAAACGCTTTCGCCTGCGGAGATTGGGGCGCGCCGCGCACGATCGGCACGCCCGCATCACCGCCGGTGCGGATGGCGACGTTGAGCGGCACTTCGCCTAAGAACGGCACGCCTAACTCCTCCGCCGCTTTGCGCCCGCCGCCGTAGGAGAAGATTTCATCGCGCGCGCCGCAGTGCGGGCAGACGTAGTAACTCATGTTCTCCACGACACCGACGAGCGGCACGCGCAGACGCTCAAACATGTGCGCCGAGCGCATCACGTCCTCCAGCGCCACGTCCTGCGGCGTCGTCACGATAATCGTGCCCGTCACGGGCATCGCCTGCGCCAACGAAAGGGCGGCGTCGCCTGTGCCGGGGGGCATATCTACAATCAAGTAATCCAATGCTCCCCACAGCACGTTGCTCATCGCTTCGCTGAGGAACTTGCCAATCATCGGACCGCGCCACATGATAGGCGTCCCGCGCTCCGTCAGAAAGCCGATGGAGAAGATCTTAATCCCATGCTTAAAGATGGGCACGATGCCGTGGTCCGTTCCTTCGGGCTGCGCGCGCACCCCGAACATAATCGGCACGCTCGGACCGTAAACGTCGAGGTCGAGCAGCCCCGTCGCCGCGCCCGTGTCCGCCAGCGCGAGAGCGAGGTTCGCCGCGACGGTGGACTTACCCACGCCGCCCTTGCCGCTGGCAACCGCGATAACGTGCTTGACGTTTTGCAGCATTGTAGGGGATTGTGGTTGACCTAACATGATGCCCCTTTCCCGACGCCCGCCGGCGGCGATGCGTCAAGTATTTGCAAAAGTTCCGTCAAATCTCGAATGACCCGCCGACTTTTATTTTTATCGTCCACTGGACCGTCCCGCTGCAGCAGCACCGCCGAAATGCCCGCCTGCCACGCCCCGAGCACATCGCGCTCGTAAGAATCCCCGACGTGCAACGCTTCGTGGGGCGCGACTTGCGCCCGCCGCAGCGCCTCCTGAAAGATTCTCACATCCGGTTTCTCACAGCCACACGCTGCCGAGGTGAGAACGAAAGCAAAGAACCGTCCAATGCCCAATTCCTCCAGAACGGGAGGAAGAC
>JANWYM010000066.1:0-9601 GCA_025055355.1 Abditibacteriales bacterium | reverse complement strand
ATAATCCCAATTGCTCACGACGCCCAAAACATAGCCACTCTCTTTCAGCCCTCGCAGCGCCTCCCCCACCTCGGGGTAAACCCCAAAGCGGATGCTGCGCAGCAGCACCGCCGTTACTTCTTCCGTCGTCAGCGGCACCGCTACTCCTGCCGCTGTCAACGCCTGCTTCAACGTCGCGCCGCACTCGCGCCGCAATTGCGCCAGACTCTCCGCGTCTTTGCCGCGCAGCGCGTTCCGTTTGTAGTGCCTCATCTCTGCCCGCGCCGCTTGCTGGATGGCTTCCCACGGCACGATGACACCGCGTTCAGCGAAGCCCGCCTGCAAACGCTCCACGAACGCCTCCAGATACACCAGTGTATGAAAAGCATCAAAGAAAACGGCTTTCACCACTGCACGAACCCCGCGCACTCACGCCCTCATTCCACCGCCACGAAAACCTCGTTGCCTTCCACCTTCACCTCGTATTTCTTCACAGCAATGCTGCTGACAACAGGCGAAACGCCGGTGGTAACGTTAAACCGCCAGCCGTGCCACGGACAGGTGACGATGCAATCCTCCAAAGTGCCCTGCCCCAGCGGCCCGCCCGCATGCGGGCAGGTGTCATCAATCGCATAAAACGCGCCGTCCACGTTGAACAGCGCGACGTATTCGCCTTTCACCTGGACGGTCATACCCTGTCCGGGCGGCAATTGATCCGTCGTCGCAACCTTCACGAACTCTGCCATATTGTCCTCCACGCATCAAATAGCCTGCGACGGCGTCGCGGACTCCGTCGCGGCGCGACGAGCTACCATCAATGGTTTGGGGCAATTTCTGTGCCAAGTATATCAAACCCTTGAGTCGGTGTCAAAAGGCAGTCGCCCTGTGAATTCCCTCAACCGTCTATGGCATAAGATGAGTGAACCTGCGGAGCGTCCTGCGCTCCCGGTCGAACCCGCGATGAGGAGTGATGAGCCGTGAGATTGCATCCGTTTGACCCACCCGACGCACCAAGACGTTCGTTGGTGGTCATTACTTCGTCTTTGAGCATCGTCTGTCTGGTTGCGGTCTCGGTTATGGCGCTCGTGTTGACCCGTCCGCGCGCCTCGTTTGCCGTGCCGTCCCCCGCGAAGCCATCCGTGGTCAAAGTGCGGATGCCACAATGGACGGCGCGAGATTACATCGTGCGCGAGGTGTCTGCCCGTTGGCTGCGAACGGAAGGCCAAGAGGCTAATACCTACGATGTCTACGAGGTGAAAGGCTGGCTACGCAAAAAGACGCCTCAGGCTTCCGAGACAGTGCGGGTTACGGTCGTGCTGCGGCTGGCGGGCTTCAGCGCAGGGTTCATTACCCAGACCGTGTCAGGCTTGTCGGAGAGAGAGAGCAAGCCGTTTACGGTTCGCGTGGACGAAGGCACATTAGCGAAGGAACGCGGCACCGACGTGGAGTTCTTCATCACGGTGGAACCTATCAACTAATCCTGCAAGACAACAAGAAACGTCTGAGCATTACAAACCGCCGGGTCGGTCGAGGCGCGCCCAGAGGACACCTCCCCTCCCCGCCAGCCCAGGAGATTACCTCGCTCCACTCGCACTGACGAGCATCAGCGTAGCGGATTGCCTCGCTGCGCCCGCAACGACATTTATGAGTCAGGGAAAAGAAAAGCCGCCCCGGGCTGCTTGTCGCACTCTTCTCCCCTCGTGGGAGGGTTTGGGGGCAGGCTATGACGGCAGCCGCGTAACTTTTGTCTTGTGCGTCGACAGATGACGAAAAGAGAGATGACGACAATCTTGACCTATGCCGTCATCTCTCTTTTCTGTTTTTCGAGGAAGCATTACGTGGTAGACTTCAGGTTCGTGTTGACGTTAACGAAAACGTTCCGCACCTTGGCGCCCAGCACGGTCAGGATGCCGATGCACACCAACGCGATCAACGCCACCAACAAACCGTATTCGACCAGCGTTTGCCCCTCTTCTTCGAGCCAGAGATGTTGCATGAGCCACCTCCTCCCGTCGAGGCGTTCGAGAACCGCGATCCGCCCCTGCTGCCAGCGGCGCGATCCGTTCCCTTCAAGATCCTTTCCTCACCATCTTTATGCCTCAAAGTTCGCTGAAAAAGTAACGGGAGTCAAAACTTGTTGCATGCGCTCCCCCTGCCACGCCCCCACTGTTGGCTGCTCTGGCTGCGAAAAATGTCGGTGCGCCCCGCTCCGTGCTGTGTTATACTTCCTCCTGCATCATCGCGGAGGTGGGGGACGTGACCACTCGAACCTTGCACATCGCATTACCTTCGGGGGCGTGGTGCATCGAAGAGCGCGAGAATAAAACCCTCACAGAACAGTTAGGCGGGATAGGACGTTCGCTGGCGTGGGTGCACGACCACTGCGAGCGCGTGGCTGACCCGTTTGCGCCGCAGAACCCGCTCATCATCAACATCGGCGTCCTGACGGGCAGCAAAGTGATGACGGGGCTGCGCACCTACTTCACCGCGTTCAGCCCGCTCAAGCGCTCCATCAAGGACGACCCGGGGATCATGTATTCGGCAGCGTCGGGCAACTTGGGACAGGAGATAGCGTTCACGGGCATCCACGACATCATTATTCGCGGCGCGTGCGAGAAGTTGAGTTACTTGTGGATTGAAGGCGCGGACGGCAACGTCACCGTAGAACTGCGCGACGCCACGCCGATACAGATGGCGCCGATGTCCGCCCGCATCCGCTGGATGCAAGACCAGCGCCCGGGCGGGCACTACGCTGTCATCGGACCGGCGGGCGAGGTCGGTGTGCGCTACGCCTGCATTGGTTGCTCCACCGACCGCCAAACATTGAAGGGCGAAAAGTTCATGCGCTTCGCGGGGCGGGGCGGGCTGGGCGCGGTCATGGGCAGCAAAAACCTACTGGCGGTCGGCGTCAAGGGACTCAACCGCGCCCAGCGAGATTTCCCCAAGGCGATCCTCCAGCCGCTCAACAAGGACATCGCGCGCGGGGAGGAGACCAGCAAATACCGCGACCACGGCACGTGGCGCTACAACATCGAGGCGTTGACCGGACCCAAAGGCGGTTTGCCCGTGTTCAACTTCAGTCACGCCAACCACCCCGACGCCAAGCGGCTTTACACCCACGCCGTCGAGCAAACGCACCGAGTCACCGATGAGAACTGCGTGCAGTGCGGCATCAAGTGCTGGAAGATCGTCAACACCAAAGACGGCACGCCGCTGGCGAAGGTAGACTACGAGCCATGCTGCTTGCTCGGACCGAATCTGGGCATCTTCGACATCGGGCAGATTTGTGAACTTATCTGGCTGTGCGACGATGGGGGCGTGGACGCGATCACGATGGGGGGCGTGCTGGGCTACATGATGGAGAACCAGTTGGACGGCTTAACGTTCGGCGATTTCGCGGGCGCAAAGCGCGTCATCGAGGACGTCTGTTGCGGACGCAATAAATTCGCGGCACTGGGAGTCAAAGCGATGAGCGAGCAGACGGGCATCAAGCATAACGCCATGCACGTTCACGGCCTCGAACTCGCCGCCTATCTGGGCAACACCGACCCGGCGGCGGCGTTTGCCATCGCCGGCAACCACATGAGCATGGCGACCTACGGGTTAGCGGCTAACAAAGGCGTGAGCACCCTCGAAGGGTGGCTCGACGCCATTCCCAACGTCGGTCTCGTCACCCTGCTCAACGACATGAGCGGCGTCTGCAAGTTCGCCAAAGTGGACGCCAAAGAACACGCGCTGTTGCTCAACGCGCTGGGCATCCACTGCACGCCTGAAGACTTGAAACGAGCCTGCCTCGACATCTACAAACTCGCCCGCGCGATTGACAAGCGACAGGGCTTCACCGCTGAGGACGACGTGCTGCCCGACCGCTGCCACGCACCAATCCCCGGACAGGGCATCCCGCAGTTCAACACCCGAGAGTTCTTCAGCGCGTTGAAAGCGAAGGTATATGAGCGGCTGGGGCTGTGACCCCGTTCCCCCTCGGCGTGAAGGGGAGTCTAACAACGCCCCGCCCTGCCTCTTGCGGAAGGGACGAGGAGAGGCTTTTAGACACACCCTCACAAATCTTCCTCTCGTGGGATCATCATCCCGCGTTGAAGCCCCCGCGAAAAAAGTTCCCCCCGCCGTTAATCTCCAGCGGAGCGCAACGTTTGAAGGAGTGGACAATCTCCACCGCTGGATGGCTCATCGCATGGGCAGCGGATGGAGGAGCAATGGGTGATCACGCGTCTACCCACAAAAAAGGAGGAATCGCCTATGCATGGCAAAGGTATCCGTAAGCGATCTCTCTTCATCGCGTTGCTGAATGTCATCGTCATCGGCTTCAGCGTTGGTCATGCTGCCATTTTCAGAATCTCTCCGGCCCAAGAGGTCAAGATGGGGCAGTCGCTGGCGCAGGAGGTTTTCAGGAACTTCATTATCTTCAAGGAGGACTCCGACCGACTGGCGCGCATCGGGCGGCGGCTGTTGGGGGCAGGGCCATGGCCCAAGGAGTTCGCCCGCTCCTACTCGTTCTGGGTGGTGCGGGACCCCAAAAATCCAGATATGATCAACGCCTTCTGTGCGCCCGGCGGGTTCATCTGCTTCTACAAAACCCTTTACGACGAACTGGACAAACGCTACGGCGAGGCGGCGATCGCGGCGGTGATGGCGCACGAGATTGAGCACGCCGCCCGCCATCACGTCGCACGCGAGATGGGAAAGACGATTGATCTGCATCTGCTCATCACAATCCTGACGCGCAAGTCCAGTGAATCCGTGAAAGACCTTGGCAGTCTTTTCGTCCGCTTTCAGAACCTTCAATTCTCGCGCGAGCACGAAAACGAATCCGACGAATGGGGTCTCGTGCGCCTGTGGCGCGCGGGCTATCCAGCGACGGCGATGTCCCAGCCATTTGAATACTTCAGTTCCCTGCCCGGCAACCGACCGCCGAAATATCTCTCCTCCCATCCGCCGGACAAAGAGCACATCGCCAAAGCACGTCAGCGGGCGGAGTATCTCGCCCAGCGCAACCCGTCCGACATCCTGAGCGAAAGCCACATCGTTCACCGTGATGGCAAAGTGTATGTTGCGGCGGGCTGGGTGGACGGCGTGACTGCTGACACGACCATCGTCGTGGAATCGTTAGGCGGGCGGACATTTAGGGTCGAGAGAAAGTCCATCCGCTTCTCTGAGACGCAGGTGCGCGCTAAGACCCACGAGCTGCCAGAAGGGACGGTCGTGCGCTTCGCCCCACCCTTGCGCGGCTACCACGACGAACCAGCAGCCATCGGCAGCGTCACCGCCGTGCAGCCCTCCAGCAACACTATCACCGTAGACTTAGGGCGGTGGCACAAACTAACGCCGGGGTTGGTCTATGACATCCTGACATGGCGGTTTGAAGAGGAGATGGATGACAGCGGCAAGACCGTCAAAGGGCGCGTCGCTAAACCTCTTGCCACCGCCCGCGTGAAAGAGGTGCGCGAGCGCGAGTGCGTCATGGAACTCACTGATTTCGAGCCCAAACCTGACAGCGCCAGCGGGGAAAAGTTCTCCGCTCATGACATCCTCATCGGCGATGAGGTGCGGCGGAGTGGTTGGATGGAAGATTGAGAACCGAGGGGACGGTGGCTTAGAGCGCGTATAAAACAGGTTCATGTGAGGGGAGCCGGCAGGTCAGAACAACAACTCTGTCCCTAAGCCAGCCGCATAGGCTTGGAGCAGGGCACAGCGTTGATAGCGGGCATTATCCGAAACGACCGTGAGGGTATACCCCGCGGAGTGTTGGGCGAGCCGCGCGAGCAGCCGACAGGCGGAACTCGATGAGACAGGGGATTTTGTAGGCGGCAAGCCGCTCGCAGTAGAAGGCAATATGTCGTCGGGGATGGAGATCTCCTCGTCCTGCGGGACACCCCATGCCTCATCCGTCCCGCCTGCTCTTTCCTTCCTCCGATTCAGACAGCGCAGGCGGTTCGCTTTGTGCTGGCAACATCCGCGCCAATCTCAACTCCGCTCGCTCCACCTCCGCTTTGAACCGCGCCAACTCTGCTGCCATCTGGGAGCGGTCGGCGTCGCGGGCGGTTTCCAGTCGCGCTAAACGCTCACGCATCTCGGACAACTGCGCTTCTAACCGTTCCATTCGTGCTGTCGTGGCGTCCTCGAACCGCTGTCGTTCAGCGCGCCCGCAGTCAATCTCTGTCAAAGCCCTATCCAATCGTTCCGTCGTGGCGGCAATCTTCTGGAGCGTTTCCAAGATGTTCATCGCCCACGCTCCATACGTTGCGCTGCCACTGCGTAGTCATTGGCACTTGCCCTAATTGCGGCGATGAAACGGTCAAGGGCTACATTCAGGGTGTCCAGAGCCTTGTTGAGCATCGTGAGCGATTCAACATCCTCCGCTACGGGTGCTTGCGATACCACCTCAGGGTCAAGCAACACTACTTCCCCTTTGCGGGGACCTGAGATGACTACCGCGCTCACGCGCTCCTCAGTAACCGTTGTCATCAGCATCACTTCCTTTCAAGTCTCAGGATGACTCCCTCAGCGCCCGCCGCAAATATTTCCCCACGCCCGTTTTGGGGATTGCGTCGCGGAACTCGATGAGGCGGGGGACTTTGTAGGCGGCGAGCCGCTCGCGGCAGAAGGCAATGATGTCGTCGGGGTTGAGAGTGGCACCGTCCTTGGGGACGACGAAGGCTTTGACCGTTTCGCCGCGATAGGCGTCGGGGACGCCGATGACGGCGGCTTCTTTGATTTGGGGATGCTCGAAGAGGACCTCCTCGACCTCGCGGGGGTAGATGTTGTAACCGCCCGCGATAATCATGTCCTTTTTGCGGTCCACGATGTAGAAGAAGCCGTCCTCGTCCATTTTGGCGATGTCGCCGGTGTAGAGCCAGCCGTCGCGCAGGGCGTTGGCGGTCTCTTCGGGCTTGTTCCAGTAGCCTTTCATCACCTGCGGACCGCGAATGACGATCTCACCGATTTCGCCGATGGGCAAATCGCGCGTGCCGGTTTCGAGGTCCACGATTTTGGCGTCGGTGTCGCTAATCGGCACGCCGATGCTGCCGACCTTGCGGGTGCCGCTGAGGGGATTGATGTGGGTGACCGGGGAGGTTTCCGTCAGCCCGTAGCCTTCAACCAACCGTCCGCCGGTGAGCGCCTCGAACTTCTGCTGCACCTCGACGGGCAGGGGCGCGCCGCCGCTCATGCAGTATTTGAGCGAGTGGAAGCCGTAACGTTCGACGTGCGGGGCGTTGTTGAACGCGACATACATCGTCGGCACGCCGTGGAAAATCGTCGGGCGATACTTGCGAATGACGTTGAGGGCGGCTTGGAGTTCAAAGCGCGGCAGGAGAATCGCTGCACCGCCCAGCCACACCGCAGCAATCATCACACAAGTCATAGCGTAGATGTGAAAGAGCGGGAGGGCGGCGACCAACGTGTAGTCATTTTCTTCATGCCCGCCGGTGAGCCAGTGGCACGCTTGGTGGGCGTTGACGACGAGGTTGGCGTGGGTGAGCATGGCGCCTTTGGAGATGCCCGTCGTGCCGCCGGTGTATTGGAGGCAGGCGAGGTCGGAGGGCGCAAGCCGATCGTGGATGGCGGATGGCGAATGGTGGATGACCTCATCCCAGCGGTGGATTTGAGATTTGGGATTCGGGATTCGAGATTTGCGGCGCAGCGATTTTTGCAGGGCGGCGAAATTCGTCGGGTAGTAGTCGCGGATGCCGGTGACAATGACGTTTCTCAGCCCCCTCCAACCTCCCCCTTGTGGAGGAGGAGAGTATGAGGCTTGCACGGCTTGGACGACGGGGAGAAGTCTTCTGTCCACGATGACGGTTTCCGCGCCGCTGTCGCGCCATTGATATTCGGCTTCGCGGGGAGTATACATCGGGCTGGTGGCGACAACGACCGCGCCCGCTTGCATCGCGCCGAAGTAGCCGATGACGAACTGGGGACAGTTGGGCATCATCAGCGCGACGCGGTCACCTTTCCGCACGCCCAGCGCTTGCAGCCCCGCCGCGAGGCGGTTCACATGATCCAGCAGTTGCGCGTAAGTGATGCGGTTGCCGAAGTAAATCAGAGCGGTTTGATTGGGAAACTTCGCCGTCGTCTGCTCCAACATCTGCGGCAGGGTGATTTTGGGATACCGCAGGTGCGGCTTGACGCTCGACTCGTAGTGCCGCAGCCATGGACGCGGCAAGTCGTTCAGGCGTTTAGTGGGCATACAGTTTACCTCCTCAAGGCGTTATCCATGTTAGCATTATCCGTGGGACATGATGCTCCTGATGTATCGGGACGGAGGCACTTCCGCTGCGCTGCATGTCAACTCAGTTAAGCGAGGGACGCACCCCAGTAGGCACAGCCTGGAGTGTGATACGCGCCATTTTGGTTTCGCCCGATACAACGGACGTGACCACGCTCATCAGCCCCATCTGGATGTCCTCAAAGTAGAACACGTTCCCCATTTTGCCATCTGCTGTAAAGCCCCCGTGGATAAACCCATGCTCCGGCAAGCGAATCAGCAGCAGGTTGTGCACTTTCACGGGCTTGCCCAGCATGCGACTACCCGTATATTGGAGAACTGCCTCCAGCGTCTCGCTGCGCGTGGGCTTCCCTAAGGCAATGAAATCAGGGTTCTCGCCGAAATGGTCGAAGAAGTATCTCAGGACGTCCATGAAGTCGTCGGCGGTGACTAACTTCTTCTTCAGGGTTTCGAGCAACTCCACGTTCGACATGTCTGCACCTCCTGAAAATCCTGTGAACCGACGTATAATGAATCCCGCCCCAGGACTACGCTGTTGCGCCGGGAGTCCCTCCCTTGTGAGGGCGAAGTCTTCCAGACCACCCCAGGTTGTGGACGCTGCACCCAACTTCGTTCATTCGTCTCTGACTTGTTGAGGGGAAGTAGGCTTGCCGTATCGCACGACGACGACCTCGATCTCGCTGGCTAACTCCGCGAACGTCTCCAGCATGATGCGCTCGGCTTCCGCTCGATTGAATCCCCCCGAACCCGCTCCGATGATGGGAAACGCCACGGAGCGCAGCCCCAGATCCTCAGCCAATCTTATCGCGTTGCGCACGGAGTCCTGAATCGAGCGTTGCGACGCCCGCCACAGCAGGTTGATCCCCGCGACGTGGATGATGGCTTTGTAGGGCAGCCGTCCCGCCGACGTGGACACGGCGCCCCCCAGCGGGATGGGTCCGTGCTTCGCCAGTTCGCGGAAGGGCTGCGTTCCCCCTTTCTTCTTAATCGCGCCTGAGACGCCCTGCGGCAGCAGCAGCCACCACGGCAGAACGTTGCGATTCCACGCGTTCACGATGGCGTCCACGTTCTGTTCGAGCAGGTCGCCCTCGACAACCGTGACTTTCACTCAGCGCACCCTCTCCGCACCACGAGCGTGAGCGAGTGTCCTGAGGCGTCCACTCGCTGATGCTCGCGGCTTGAGGAAATCGGACGGGCAGGGACGCCCGCCCCTACTGCATCGCCTTTCCCGCAATACGCAATTGCGTAGACAGATGGTAGCGCAGTCCATCCACCTCGTAATCTAATTCGCCATAGAAGGCGACAAATCCTTCCGATGGCAAAGCAACCTCGCCGACGACGATGTTGCCTTTGACGGTGGCGGGCTGCTCCACCCAC
>JANWYM010000669.1 GCA_025055355.1 Abditibacteriales bacterium | reverse complement strand
AACCGCAACCACGGGAGGGCGACGCTCCCGCGGAGCCAAACGGTTCGGCGGGAGCCTCACCCTCCCAGTCGGTGATTTTCATAAGGTGGGGTGCGTCAACAACGCATGGGCGATTCCTCCAGCAGTTTACTGCTTCCCCAAATAGTTCTTATTGAACATCCTGTCCGGCAACTCCATCCGCCGCAGGTGACTGTATTCGAGGATGGACTTGCGCTCCTTCTTCACCTTGTCCTCAAACACGAGACGCATGGGGCGCAGGGCGCCCAAGACTTGCTGGTAGTCTTCAAAATAACCGCGTTTGAGGTGGCGACCCGCCGCCGTGTAGAAGTCGGCTTGCACAGGATGGAAGTCGCTTTTGCTCACCCAGTAACGCACCTTGCCGTAAGTCACGGCGTCGTCCACCGCCGTCAGTTCCAGCACGTAGCAGTCCTTGTCGTTCACTCTTTCGCTGCCGACCAGTTGGGCTTTGTAGTCCCCAGTAAAGTTGGCGCGGGCGAGGTCGCCGTTGGCAACGTCACCGACGAGGCGCTCTTGCAGCGGGATGCGGACGGGTCTGCTGACCTCGGGCAGGTAAATCCACAAATCGCGCCCCACCATCAACAGCGCCTTGCCGACTTCGCTTTTGGGGGAGACGAACTTGATGAGCGTTTTGTCGTTGCCCTTGCCGAACACCTCGAAGCCGCGCACGTATTCGACTTTGCCGTTCTGGATGACTGTGACTTTCACCTGGAGCGCGACTCCACCTTCAGGCATGCGCACGCGGTCGGCGCGGCGCACGATGTCGTCGGCGGACGGCTCGCTGAACAACACGGTGACCAGTAACCAGTAACCAGTGACCAGTGACCAGTGTTTCATGTCTGCACCACCCCTATGCGGGACGTAAGACGCAAGACGTTTCACACGAATCGTAGCGCCTCGGCAATCGTCAGCCGCGAGGCGCGGTAGGCGGGATAGAGCGATGCCAGCACCGCTGTCACGACGGCGAGGCAAAAGCCCTCGACGATAAGCGGTAGGGTCGGATGGGGATAGACGGTGTAGCCGCGCGTGAACAGCGGCGGCGGCGGCATGGGAACACCGACGGCGGCAGCGATTTCGCAGACGATGACACCGACCAGCACGCCCAGCGCGCCGCCCACGATGCCCAGCGTCAGTCCCTCCAACACGAACAATGTCTGCACCGTGCGCGGCTGCGCGCCCATCGCCAGCATCGTGCCGATTTCACGGGTGCGCTCGAAAATCGCTATCGTCATGGTGTTGGTGATGCCCAGAACCACCATGACGGCGATAATAAAGGTCATCGTGCCGAGGATGCGGTCAAACAGTTTGCGCACTTGATGATAGACGTAGGCGATGTCCGACCACGTGCGCAACTCCAAGTCCAATCCCTGCTCGCGGAAAAGGCGGAGCAGGCGCTGTTTGGTTTCCTCCGTGCGTTCCGTGTCGTCGAGTAGAACGACGATGGTTTGCACGCGGTCGGGGAGGTTGACAAGGAACTGGGCGCGGTCAATGGGGATTTTCAGGGCGCGGTCGTCGAACTCCTTCGCGCCGCTCTGGAAGATGCCGCGCACGAACACATCGCTGCCGTTGACGGAGCCGCCGCGCATGGGCGCCAGGAGCGTCAGCGCATCGCCGACGCGGGCGTTGAGCGTTTCCGCCAGCCCCTTGCCGATGATGACACCATACTTGTCGCCGCTGCGCAAGTTGCTGCCCTTGATGACGGACAGCGACGGACCCGCGCCCGTGCGGTGCTCGCCCATCGCGGCTTCCTTCTCGGCATCCACGCCCATCCCAAAGACCGATACTGATAAATCGTCCTTGCTCAACAAGCCGAAAAACTCCAGGCGCGGCGTGACCATCTTCACGTGAGGCAGTGCCTCAATGAGTCGCCGCACCTTCGGAAAGTCGGCGATGGTGTAGTCGAACGGCGCGGCTTTGCCTTGCGTCAGAAACCCGCGCTGGAAAATCTGGATGTGTCCTGACTGCCCGTGGATGAACTGCTCGCGCAGACCGTAGTAAATCGCGTGAACGAATCCGCCCGCAAACAAAAAGCCCGTCGTGCCGCAGACCATCGCCGCCAGCGTTATCGCCGTGCGGCGACGGTTGCGGAAGACGTTGAGCCAAGCGAGACGGAGAAACAGGCGCATGGTGGGCGGTATCCGCGTGTGCGCGTGTTCGGGTGTTCGCGTGTTTCAGTCGTTACGCGCATAATCGAACACCCGAATATATCGGCAACTTGGCTTTCGAGAGAGGATGCGGTTCCCCCACTTCAAACACCGTTCGGTAGCGGAGACAGGGTCCCATCTGGTCGAGCCTCTCCCGTAGTTCCTCCAACGCAGGGGCAAGGGCGACCACTTGCCCTCCCACCAGGACTACCCACTGACCCGGATGCGTCTCCGCCAGTTTCTTCCGCAAACGCAAAAACGCCTGCTGGTTGCGTTCGTGCGCCTCTTGCAGAGTTTCTTTCCTGCGCATAGGGAGTCACTCGCTCCCCATTATACAGGGCTTTGAAAGAAGAATCAACTTGTCGCCCCCTCCTCGGAGTCCGTAGGGGCGGTGCGTCCCCGCCAGCCCGATTTCCTTGTCGCCCCCTCCGCGGGGTCCGTAGGGGCGGCGCGTCCCT
>JANWYM010000668.1 GCA_025055355.1 Abditibacteriales bacterium | reverse complement strand
ATCAGTGGTTGCGACAGCGACGACGACAAGCCCATCATGATCGGCAGCCCGCCCACCTGTGCAAGCGATAGCCCCAACCGTTCCGCTATCTGCGGAAACATCGGCGCGAGCAAACTCTGCCCGTAACTATCTGTGACCGCGTGACCGATGGCAAGGAGGGAGAGGCGAAACTTGTCAACCTTCGCGGCGTCCTCGACGTGCGTTTTTGTTGCGGCTTGGATTGTGGCTTCTTCTGTCACTCTCTGCGTCCTTCAGGCGCATGACGCAAAATTTCCAGCTCAGGGAGATCCGTAGGGGCGGGCGTCCCTGCCAGCCCAATTTCCTCCCACAATTTGCAAATCTTGCATCATGCTCCCCGTCTTTCCATCTCATCAGCTCTCCCGCCGACCTCGAGGGGAGAATCCCTCAGCGGCTTCGCGACTTTACGTGCCATGCGACCTTTCACGGCAACTTCCACACCCGCACCTCAATCCCCTTCTCGTTCGTTAGGAGTTTCTTCACTTCATTCGGGTCGGACTGCAACTGGTGATAGGGATACAGAACTTTCGGCTTGAAGGCGCGAGCGGCTTCGGCAGCATCGGCGGGCGACATGGTAAATCGCCCATCAATCGGGAGAAAGGCGATGTCAATGTCTTTCAACGCCTTCATTTCGGGCGTGCCTTCGGTGTCGCCCGCAACGTAAACGCGCTTGTCGCTGAAGGTGAGGACATACCCGTTGTCCTTGCGGTCTTTGGGGTGGAAGTTCTGGCGCGACGGTGTGATGTTGTAAGCAGGCACGGCTTCGGCGATGATGTCCGCGACTTTCTTCTTCTCGCCGTGATGGAGGACCGTGCCAGTCCCCAATTGCTTCGCGCAGCGTTCGTTGGTGTAAATCAGCACCGTGTCCTTCTTGATGAGGTCAATGGCGGACTTGTCCAGATGGTCGCCATGCTCGTGCGTGATGAAGATGACATCCGCTTTGGGTTGCCCCTGCAGGTTGGCGCGGCTCCATGGGTCCACGTAATACTGCTTCCCCTTGAACTCAAACCGCAGCGACCCATGCCCCAACGCCTGAATCGTCAGGTTGCCGTCCTTCGTCTTTTCCACCGTTAGGTTCTCCCTCGACTGCGGGATGCCCGCCGCCACAGCCAATAAAACACCCAGAACAACTGCCAGCAGTATACGAACCTTCTCTCGTTGCATGGTGAACCTCCTTCCGGTGATACCCCAGATTTAGTGACTGCATCTCACACCTTTCCCCTTAGGGCTTAGAACTCTCTTTTTCCAACACCTTGACATTTCCTCCTTCGTCATCCGTGTGAGTGCCATCCGTGGGATATGAACAGGCATAGAACTTACGAAGGCTGAGTAGGTTCTATAACAGCCAAGGGCTGCTGACGAACCTTAGTCAACGAGGAGAGCGGCAACACGTTGATGAGTTCGTTCGCCTACACTGGAGCGTTGAAACGTTGGAACGTTTGAACGTGCCTCCGCCCCGGTCATTGCAAGCGGAGCGAAGCAATCTCATAGCAGCGGAGGGGATGGCTTTGCTGCGCATGCTATGACAGGTATTTTCAAGGGAGGGAAACTGCCGTCAGTGGGCCTCATCGGTGGGTTGGAGGACGCGTAAGGTCAAGTGCTTGGACGGAGGTGGACACAACGATGGTGTTTGCTCCTTCCTCTAAGGGGATTATATTAGGCAGCGGCGAAATAGACAACGCGGAGTGTTGGAGTATTGGAGCGCTGGAGTGTTGGACGATGAACGCGCAGGTGCTTCTGGACGCGGTAAAGCACATCGGGTTGAGGTTGCCGCCTGACCTCCTCGCTGCTTACTACACCGCCCTCAAGACCAAAGGTTTCGTCCTCCTGACGGGCGTGAGCGGGACAGGGAAGACGAAGTTGGCGACGACGTTCGCGGAACTGTTTGGGGATGAGGAGGAGGGCGTGTGTTTTGTGGCGGTGCGCCCCGACTGGCGCGATAGTCGCGGGTTGCTGGGTTACTGGAATCCGATGGAGAACGTTTATGAGTCCACGCCGTTTTTGCGTGCTTTGCTGCGGGCGGCGCAGTCGTTCGGCGCGGCGGGCGCGCCGCCGTTGGAGGGATTAACGGCTGCCCCCGCTGAAACGCTGGACGAGGCGCTCAAGCGGTGGTTGAACGACCCAAGTGTGCAGGCGTGGGTGGCGAACTACCGCGCGTTCGTGGAGCAGGTGAAGGCAACGCCCGTGCTCCATCCAGCGTTTCCGCTGCACGACCTCTGGCATCCGCAAAAGAACGCCGTCGCCCCCGTCGGCGCCGCCCCCACGCTGCAAGTGGCGGATGAGGACTTAAAGCACATCACCGAAATTCTCGCGGACACCAGCAAGCCCGTGGGCGAGCGACTCGTCGCAGCGATGCAAGCCTTTGAGCAGTTGCCCCTCAGTGAGCGACCATGGGCGCGGACGCTGCGGGCGCTGGCGACGCTCGACCCCGACCACGCCCCCGTGCTGCTTAAAAGCCGCGACCTGCGCGCCGCGCTGCGGGCGCTGGGTTACCAACAAGGCTTCTCGCTGACGTATGCGACCGAACGCGGACACGCTCAGAAAATCACCGACGCCTTTGCGTTCCTGCACCAACAGATGCGCCGCTTGCTCAAGCGTCTCAAGC
>JANWYM010000667.1 GCA_025055355.1 Abditibacteriales bacterium | reverse complement strand
GTCGGGGGAGGGGAAAGAAGGTGCCAGCAACCGCGTAACTTTTGAACTGAACTTTTGCGTTTCGCGCTTCTCTCCCTCCCCAATTGATCAAAGGAATCGCCCCTGTCTCCAAAGGGCGATTTTCAGAGGCATCCCCCCTGCGTCGTTGGCGCCTCCGCCGTAGGGGAGCGTCCTGGCGAGCGCAGCGCAGCCATCCCCTGCGCTGCTGCCGTGCTCTGCGTGGAGGATTGCTTCGTCGCTCCGCTCCTCACAATGACACCTGTGCACCCGCCTGTCCTGGCGAGCGGAGCGAAGCAATCCCCTACGGCGGGGATGACTTTGCCTCGTTCCTCGCCACCGCCGCGCTCCGCCCCCTGACCCTGCTCTTCACGCTCGCCCAACCTCCCAACCACTCAGCCACCCACCCACCTGATGCTTTCCTCCGCGCCGCCCACCACCCTGCCTACCGCGCCGCCATGCAACTCGCGCAACAAAAGCGTTTCCGCGCCGCCCTGAAATCCTTTGAACACCTCGCCGCCGCCCCACCCAACGCTGCGGTGGGCGCGCTGGCGCAATACCAAATCGGCTACTGCTACCTCGCGTTGAATCAGCCAGAGAAAGCCCGCGCCGCGTTTAAGAACTTCGTCCAGTTGCATCCCCACACCCCGCTCACCGCCCCCGCGCAGGCGAAGATTCGCCAACTGACGCAAGCGCAACGTAGGGGCGGTGCGTCCCTGCCAGCCCTTTGGGGCGGTGCGTCCCTGCCAGCCCATCGGGGCGATGCGTCCCTGCCCGTCCGTCTCCTCACCTCTCACCCTCCCCTACGCACCCAATCTGACTGCGGTCCCGCCGCCCTGCTCGCCCTCTGCCAACGGCTGGGGGTGAAGGCGACGAAAGAGGAACTGGCACGTTTGGCAGGCACCGACGCGACGGGGACGACGATGGCGGGGCTGGCGCAGGCGGCGCAAGCCAAGGGGCTGACAACCGAGGGGCTGTGGGTGGATGCCGTCGCGTTGCAGCGCACGCGCCTACCCGCCCTCGCCTGGGCGAGCGGCTACCATTGGGTGGCAGTCACGTTCTCCCACGGCCTCACCGGGCGCCGCCGTCACCGAAGCGACGGGCAAAAGCTCCCTCCCTATTCTACCACGCTCACAGCAAGCGCGCGTCCATGCCTGACCTGCTGAGGCGCTCCATGAGATGCACTCAGGTGCCAACATACTAACGTGCCAACCTGCAACGTGCCAACGGGTCCGTCACCAACCCGCGTGGCTACACGACCACAATGACCTACGACAGCCACGGCAACGTGTTGAGCGTGACCGACCCGCTCAACCGCACGGTGACGATGACCTATGACGGGCGCAACAACCTGACTTCGGTAACGGACAACGCGGGGCATGTGACGCAGTATGCCTACGACGCGCGGGACAACCTCACGCAAGTCACGGACGCGCTGGGGAACACCACCCATTACACCTACGATGCCTACGGCAACCGCCTGACGCAGACGCTCAACGGACACACGACGAGTTTCGGGTATGATGCGACAGGCAACCTGACTTCCATCCAAGACGCGCTTGGCAACACGACGAGTTTCGGCTATAATGCGGTAGGGTGGCGGACGAGTCGGACGGACGCTTTAGGACGGACGACACATTACAGTTACGACGCCCTGGGGCGGCTGACGACCATCACCTACCCGAACAGCAGCCAGACGACCTACGCCTATGATGCAGCAGGCAACCGCACCCAGATGACCGACAGCACGGGGACGACGAGTTGGAGTTACAACGCCCGCAACCAAGTGACGAGTGAAAGCAAGGGCGGGGTAAGCATCACCTACGCCTATGACAGCGCCGGACGCACGACGAGTCAAACCGACCAGGCGAACGTCACGACGGGTTACAGTTACGACGCGGCAGGACGCCTTGTGAGTGTGACAGCAGCCGGGAAGACGACGACTTACGGCTACGACGCCAACGGGAACTTGACAAGCCAGACGAACCCCAACGGAACGAGGGTGACGCAGACATTCAACGCCGCCGACGAGTTGACCAGCATTGTCCACCGCAAGAGCGACCAGACGGTTCTGAGCCAGTTCAGTTACACCTACAACAGCGACGGGCTGAGAAGTCAAGTCAACGAAACGGTGGGCAGCCAGACGGCGACGGTGACCTACACCTACGATGCACTTCACCGCCTCAAGGACGAAGTGCGCACAGGGGCGGACGCCTACGAGAACCACTTCACGTATGATGCAGCCGGGAATCGGCTGACGTGGCACGACGGGTTCAGCACGACGGCCTACACCTACGATGCGGCGGATAGGCTCATCCAAGCTGGCGATACGACCTACACCTACAACGCCAACGGCAGCCGCGTGAGCAAGACGACGAACGGCAGCACGACGCATTACAGTTACGACTTTGACGAGCAACTCACGCAAGTCATCTCGCCATTGACGGGGACGAGCAGTTTCACGTATGATGGGTTAGGGCGGCGGGTGAGTCGGACGCACGGCGGGACGACGACGACGTTCCACTTCAGCGGGAGCAACATCACGACAGAGACGCAAGGCAGCAACGTCGTCGCGCACTACGTTTACGGGGTGAACCGCGTCAGCCGGGATGTCAACGGCAGCAGT
>JANWYM010000666.1 GCA_025055355.1 Abditibacteriales bacterium | reverse complement strand
CGCCGCACCGCCCCCGTGATGCCCCTCCCCCTGGGGAAGGGATCGGGGGAGGGGAAAGAAGGTGTCAGCAACGGCGTAACTTTTGACAACACTGTGAAGATAACCGACCTCACAACCCACGTCGTCCACGTCAACCCTCGCGGCAACCGGGTGTTCGTGCAAGTGGCGACGGACGCGGGACTTGTCGGCACGGGCGAGGCGAGTCACAGCGGCAACGATGCGCTGTGCATCGCAGCGTTGAAGCAGATGGGCGCATCGCTGGTCGGCAAGGACCCGCGATGGATTGAGGCGCATTGGCAGCGACTCACACGTTTGGCGTCGGGACGCGTGGAACGCACCGCGTTGAGTGCGATTGAGCAGGCGCTGTGGCACATCCTGGGTCAGTCGCTTAACGCCCCGATTCATCAACTTCTCGGCGGGGCGGTGCGCGAAAAAAATCCGCCTCTACGCCAACATCAATCGCGGCGCCCAAGACCGCTCGGCTGAGAACTTCGCCCAACGCGCCCGCACCGCCGCCGCAGAAGGTTTCCAAGCCGTCAAGTTAGCTCCTTTCGATGAAGCGCATCATTCGCGCATGGGCGAAGGCAACTTGCTCATGCTCGAATACCAGTGGGGCGAAGTGGACTGGCGGCGAGATCTCACGGTCCCACCCGAAACCGTCGTGGACGGCTACCTCGCGCTACCCGACGCGCCGGGGTTGGGGCTGCGGCTCAACGAGGACGAGTTGATGCGCCGTGCCGTGTCAGAACGGCAGCGATAAACCCGAGTCCCAACAGCGTGATCAACATCCCCACCAAAAACGTCGTCGGACGATACACAAACTGCACGCGATTCGCGCCGCGTTCGCCGCGCACGCAGCGCACCACTTCAAAAACCGTGTGCATCTTGCGGGCGCGCCCATTGACCGACACACGCCAACCGGGATAATGAACATCCGTCAGCACGATGTCGGCTGCTTGGGGCAACGTGGCGTTCAGTGTGACGTGATTGATAGCATCCCGCAGAGCGACGGGGATGCCATCGCGGCGCGACGGGCGACTCTGGACGAACGCGCGCGGCAGGGCGTGGGGATTGACCTGCACCCGCCACGGCGCATCGTCCTTGCCGGTGGCTGTGATGACGGCGCGAACACCCAGAAGGTTAATGGTGGATGGTGGACGGTGGATGTCGTTAAACTTTAACCATTGCTTCTCCCGCTCCATCCGCCGCAGCACTTTTTCGTAGGGCTGATACCGCAGGGCGTCGTAGCCCTCGGCGTTGTAAACGTGGCGCGTCATGTTGAGGTTCGGCACGAGGGCATGAATCGGCTGGGCGGCGAACGACGGCTTGGGGGAGCCGAAGTAGGCGTAATTCGCAAACTGGTCCCACCATCTGTCAATGGACTGGAGCGGCGTCAGCACGCGGTAATTCGGCGCGAGGTCGCGCACCTTGTTGTGGACTGACGAAGCGACGTGAAAGACGTGCGGTGAGGTGACAGGGTTGAAGCCGCTGCCGAACAGAAACAGGTCAAGGGCAACCAAAGCCACAGCCACAGATGAGAGAACAGCGGGCGAGAATTTGCGCGTCACGACCAAACTCAGCCACCACCCGCTCGCGCACAGGAAGAGCGCGCAGAGAAACACGGCGAGCGCCGTGTGGGGGAACAGCATCCTCGCGAGTTCCGTTGGCGGCACGTCCAGCACCTTCTTATCGTTGTGCGCGAAGGCGAACTGCACGAGGCGGTGGAAGAACGACGGCGGTCTGCTCATCAGCCCGACGAGCGCGACGCCCCCGATGAGAACGCCCGCGACTTTGAGGACGTTTGCCCAACGCGCCAACGCGCCAACCTGCCAACCTGTCAACCTGCCAACCTGCCAACGTGCTAACGTGGCATCCAGTCCGTATGCTGCCAGCACGCTGAGGCTCAACGTCCACCACAGCAGAAACCGCCCCGGCGCGCGGAAGATTTTAAACAGCGGCACGCCCTCATACAACCACTGGTAAAGCGGTGTATGGTTGCCCAGACTTAGGACGAGCCCGACGACCGCTAACCCCACCCAAAAGCCTGTCGGCCCCTGTCGTTTCCTCTTCCAACTCCAAACCGCGATGCCCATCAACACCAGCGGCAGGACACCGACGTAGCCGCACAGTTCAAAGTAATTCCACTTCCCCCAATACATCCCCGTCGTAGGGCTGCCGAACAAGTTGGGCACGAGCAGCGTCGGCAGTTGCCACCACGGGAGCGCAAAGCGGACGGCTTCGGCAAAAGTGTAATCGGCGCGGTTGGAATATCTCGTCAACTCCAGCAGCGGCAGCCACTGGAGGGCAACGAGGGCGAAGGTGAGAAGGAGGGCAAAGCCCAAGAAGGACCACGAGACCACGAGACCACGAGACCACTGACCTGTTGTCCTATGATCCCATGGTCCTGTTGTCCGGTAGTCCCGTGGTCCTGTGGTCCTGTGGTCCTGTGGTCTGACAGATGGGCGTGTGGGAGTGACGCACACAGCGTAAAGTCCAATGACTATCAAGCAAAGAAGGGACATCTGGACGTGACCACCCAGACAGAGCAAGGTGAGGGCAGCGGTCAGCGCGAGGGCGCGGCGCGTGTTGGGGTGCTCACGCAATCGCTCCCAGCAAAACAGTGAG
>JANWYM010000665.1 GCA_025055355.1 Abditibacteriales bacterium | reverse complement strand
CCCGACCTTGTTCGGACGTTGTTCCCAACAAGTGAGGGCGTCCACACATTTTCATCCGATGAACTTTGGGCAGCAGGCTGCGGCACAAAACTGTCCCTGTCAAAGACTCATTGTGAGGACGAAGACGACGCAGCAACGCCTTCCTCGTAAGGCTGCACGATGACGAACCCATCGCCATTGAACGACATCTGGAACGTTTCGCCGCTGCCGCGACCCAGCAGCGTTTTGAAACTGATGTCGGTTTTGAGGTCGGGAAACATGTTGCCCGACCAGGCGATGGTGGCGTTGGGGTCGGTGTAGACGGGGTCGGCGGGGGTGCAGCGCAGGGTCATCGGTTCGCCGTGACTGGTGATGGCGATCATGCCCGTCCCCGACAGTTGCACGCAGAACAAGCCGCCCGCTAACATGCCCGCGATGCGTTTGATCATTTTGATGTCCCACGTCACCGTCGGCTCGAACGCCAGCAGGTCGTTGCCGTTGACGTGAATGGATTCGCCTTGCAGTTTGATGAGCATGATGTGCTTGCCGTAGTCAGCGACGTAGAGCGTGCCTTTGCCTGACACCTTCGTCAGCGGGGTCGCCTCTCCCGTCACGGCGCGTTTAAGAAACTTGCCGATGCCGTGCTCAAACGCGCCCTCGCGCTCGAATTTGAGGCTGCCGCGATAGGCGACGGTCGCACCTAACTTCGTCCACATCTGCCCGTCCACGTTGATTTCCAACATGCGATGGCTCTCCAACTGAAACTTCTCCCCGCCCTTGTCCTTCTGGGCGGTTTTGGCGAGGAATTCATTGAGGGTGTAAACGTCGGACACGGCACTCACTCCTTTGAAGATACCTGTCATGGCGAGCGCAGCGAAGCCATCTCCAGCGGAGGAGATGACTTCAGGGGCGGGGATGGCTGCGGCGGAGGGGATTGCTTTGCTTCGTTCCTCGCAACCGCTGCGCTCCTCGCGATGACATTTTTACGCGCAGGGGATGGCTTGGCTGCGCTCGCCGTGACATTTTCATACGGCATCGTCCTCGTCCTCGAACTCACAAATGACCGACGACGAGGACGATTTTCCTGCGGCGTGGGACTCAACGAACGTCACTCAGCCTTTTCTCAACGGGAAATTTTTCCAACGACACGTATTCTGGCAGCGGACCGCCAATAAGCGGACGAACGTATTCGAGGAAGGCGTCGGTGACATCGTTGCCGCGTTCGTTAAGGTAGTTGCGCGGGAAGGGTTGGTTCATGCCCGCTACGTCCTCCAATCGCGCCGTGCCGTAAATCGGCTTGTATTGGGAGGATTCGCGGTCACGCTGGACGGTCATCATGTAACCCGTGTAGCCATCCACCAGGAGGCTGACGGCTTTGCGCCCGATGACGTGCGCCTCCTCCGCGTCCACACGCGAGACGCACACCTGCGACGAGCGCGGTAGGACGCCCGGCTTGATGAGTTCGCTGGTCAGGCGCAAGCGCTCGGCAAGCAGTTGACTCAACGACGCCGCGTTGACGGGTTCGTTCTGCTCCGTCTTCAATCCCTCCGACACCACAATCACGGCGCGGTTGAGGCGTTCATAGACCTCCTGCACGTCCGTGAGAAAGGCGTCCAGGTTGAACGTCCCTTCGGGCGTATAGATGAGGTGCGGGGCGGCGTTTTCATGGTCGCGCGCCAGAGCGGTGGCGGCGGCGCCCCAACCCGTCACGCCGGCGACCTCGATGATTTGCACCGCCGTATGCATGCAGGTTGCCTCATTATCGCGCCCGATGTCGCGCAGGGCGACCGCCAGCCAGCGGGCGGCACTGCCGTAGCCGGGGACGTGGTCGGTGTGCGGCAGATTGTTCTCCGGTGACATCGGAATCCCTATGACGCGCAACTCGTAGCCAACGGCTTGCGCACCCTGCTGAATGCGGTGGGCAACGCGCATCGCCTCACCCGCCCCTGCCATGATGAGATAGCGCACGTTCTGATGTTGGAGGATACGCAGCACGCGGCTTTCGTCCTGCGAGGACAGCGCAACGGGCGATGTCCCCAACGCCGCCGACGGCGTGCGCCGCAGCCCTTGAATCGTTTTATGGTTCTCAGCGCCCAAATCCACAAGGTCCTCGTTGAGAAGCCCTGCCACGCCGTTGAGTGCCCCATAGATTTCCTCCACAGCATCGCCGTGTTCGAAGGCTTCTTCAATCACGCCGCAGATGCTGCTGTTAATCACGGCGGTCGGTGTGCCTGCGAGTGCTATCAACATGTTGCCTACCAAGTTTGCCATGGGTCCCCCCTCCGTTTGCCGCGCGCCTTCAAGGTGTGAGCCGCACACTCGCCGCCGAGGAAAAGAGCAAAAGAATAGCAGAATGGGAGAGCGGGAGTCATTTCGCCTGTTCTCCCATTCCCCCATTCTCCTGTTACTGACCGTTTCGCCCCGCGCTGCCCACGTCCCAGCGGCGAGGGATGTGCGAACGCCTGCCTTTCAATCTTTCGGCTATTATAATAGCACAGCGACAGCGAAAATGCAACCGAAGTCCAGAGGGGATGGAGGTCGCTCCCTTTGCCAGCATCCACGTGTCAGATCACAAAGTGATGCGGTTGCTGACGCCACGGCATGGCTGATAGAGAGGAGCAAACTCGCTGCGTCATTCATCCAATGCTA
>JANWYM010000664.1 GCA_025055355.1 Abditibacteriales bacterium | reverse complement strand
CTGAGTGAGTTCCACCATGCCCGTTATCCGTCTTTCTCGCCTCTCCCACGCCTACCGCCCCGGCGTTTTCGCGCTGCGCGACGTGGAGTTGACAGTTGAGCAAGGC
Organism: Abditibacteriales bacterium; assembly: GCA_025055355.1. Classification (GTDB taxonomy): domain Bacteria; phylum Armatimonadota; class Abditibacteriia; order Abditibacteriales; family JANWYM01; genus JANWYM01. Next base: position 2,534 of record JANWYM010000664.1, on the reverse strand, counting down.
GAGCGGGTGGCGTTGTTGGGCGAGAGCGGCGCGGGCAAGTCCACCCTGCTGCGCTGCCTCAATGGACTGGTGACGCCAACGACGGGGACGGTCACAGTGTTGGGGCAGCCGGTCAACTTGCTCGGCGAAGACGAACGGCGTCTTTTGCGCCGCCGCATCGGGATGGTGTTTCAAGAGTTCAACCTCATCGAGCGCATGACCGTGCTGCAAAACGTCCTCGTCGGGCGCTTGGGCTACGTCAGCGCCTGGAAAAGTTGCCTCCGCCTCTTTCCGTCGGCGGACGTGCAGTTGGCGCAATCGTGCATTGAGCAAGTCGGCTTGAACGGCTACGCGCATACCAAAGTGCGCAACCTCAGCGGCGGGCAAAAGCAGCGCGTCGGCATCGCCCGCGCCCTCGCGCAGCAGGCGGAAATCATCTTGGGCGATGAGCCGATTGCCAACCTCGACATTCGCACATCCCAAGAAATCATGCGGCTGCTTCGGGACATCAACCGGCGCACCGGCGCGACGATAGTGTTGAGTTTGCACGACGTCGACGCCGCCCGCCACTTCTGCACCCGCATCGTCGGACTCCGCGCCGGCGAGGTCGTGTTCGACGGCGCGGTGGAGCGGTGTGATGAGAAGGTGATTCAGAGGATTTTCTATTGAAACGTGAAACGGAATGCGTGATGCGTGACGCGTGCCGAGTCCATGCGCGTATCACGTCTCACGTTCCGCGCAACGGTGCGCTCCCTCCTCCACAACTCCCTGCGCCTCCTCGCCCTCATCGCCTTCGTGCTGGTGAACGTCTGGGCGCTGCGCGGGATTGAGTTCAACCTGAGCGCGTTGGTCAGCCCCGACGTCGTGAGGAACCTGCGCGACTTTTTCACGGGGTTGTTCCCGCCGCTGCTGCCGGAGTCCGAGCGGGCGGATTTGCTCAAGCACTTTCTGGTGACGATACAGATGGCAATCGTCGGCACGGAGTTGGGCGCGCTCCTCGCGCTCCCCCTCGGTTTTCTCGCGGCGCGCACGACGGCATTGGGGCGTCCTCTCAGCGTTGGGCTGAAAACGTTCTTCAACTGTCTGCGCTCGATTCCGCGCCTGATTTACGCCTTGCTGCTGGTGCGTCTGGTGGGGCTGGGACCGCTCACGGGCGCGCTGGCGCTCGCCATCGGCTCGTTCGGCACGCTGGCGAAACTCTTCGCGGAATCGCTGGAAAACCTCGACCCCAAACCGATTGAAGCCGTCAAAGCCGTCGGCGGACGTCCTGTGCAAGTATTCGCCTTCGGTATGTTGCCGCAAGCCCTCCCGCAGTTCCTCGCCCTAACGCTCTACGAACTGGAACTGAACCTGAAAGAGTCCACCATTCTGGGCATCGTCGGCGCGGGCGGCATCGGCTTCGCCCTGCAAACTTACCTCCGCCTTTTCCAGTGGCAGCAAGCCGGCGCGCTGATTCTGATTCTAATGGCGATGGTGCTGGTCGTGGACTACCTCAGTTACCGCGTGCGCCAGTGGGCGGAGTGAACGGTTTGACGTTCCCCTTCAAATCGGCTAAAATGAACGCGCACAACTTCAAGGATTGGAGGCAACGACATGAAGAAAAATGCAGGCGGTTCGTTTACCTACGCGATGCACAAGTTTCTGCCGTTTCGGGACCTCGCGGCGTGCGAGCGCGTGCGCGCCATCACGAAGGAGGACATTACCAAACACCCCAACAAACAGTTTCGCATCCGCGTGATTGAGGACCCCATGCAGTTTTACACCGAGTTTGCACTCGACATCGTGACGCGCATCAAAAACGCGCTGGATGAAGGGCGGCAGTTTGTGGGCATCTTCCCCGTCGGGCCGATGCCGCAGTATCCCATCGCTGCGCGGCTCATCAACCAACTGCGCATCCCCCTGAAGCACGTCCACACCTTCAACATGGACGAATACGCCGACTACGACGGCACCACCGCCCCTGCCGAGTGGGAAGGCTCGTTTCAGCGAGCGATGTTTGACAGTTTCTTCAACCTGATTGACCCCAAACTCCGCCCGCCGCTGAAGCAGATTCACTTCCCGACCAAGCGCTACCTCAAGGACTACGCGAAGATGATTGAGGACGCGGGGGGAGCAGACGTCTGCTACGGCGGTATCGGCTGGTGCGGGCACATCGCCTTCTGGGAGGCCCACCTCGGCGATGAGTTTGGCGACGACCTCGAAGCCTACAAAAACGCCGGCCCGCGCCACCTCGAACTGCACCCGATGACGATTATGCAAAACGCGCTGCACTCGTTCAGCGGCGACTGGAGTTGGGTGCCGCCCTGCGCCAACACCATCGGGCCCGAGCAGGTGATGAAAGCCCGCTGGCGCAGTTTCTGGTGCGACGGCTATCTGGGCGGCGGCGTCAGTTGGCAGCGGTTCATCTGCCGCCTCGTCGCGCACGGTCCGGTCAACACCTACGTCCCCGGCTCCATCCTCCAGACCGTGCCGGGCGATTACGTCATTTTAGGCGGCGTGGCGGATAACTGTGAGATTCACATGGCGTAGAGCGTCATGCGTCACGCGTCATGCAT
>JANWYM010000663.1 GCA_025055355.1 Abditibacteriales bacterium | reverse complement strand
CGGGAGAAACGCATGTCATTACGCAACCCATCTTGCACGACACCGATCCCGCCTTCGACCCGGAGGGGAAGTATCTTTACTTTCTGGGGCAGCGCGACCTCAACCCCGTTTACGACAACCTGCACTTTGATTTGGGCTTCCCACGCGGGGAGCGTCCTTTTCTCATTACGCTGCGGGCGGACGCGCTTTCACCCTTTGTCCCGACGCCGCGCCCGCTGCAGGAGTCGCCTCCGCCCAAGTCGCCCAACAGCAAAGCGGCGACGCGAGAGGGCGATGCTCCTGCGGAGCCGGCGCGGGAGGGGGACGCTCCCGCGGAGCCGGGTTCGGCGGGAGCCTCCCCCGCCCAACCTGTCGTCATTGACCTGGAGGGCATCCAAAACCGCGTCGTCGCGTTTCCCGTGCCGGAAGGCATCTATGGACAAATCGCAGGCATCAAGGGGAAAGCGTTATTTACTTCGTTTCCGGTGGAGGGCGCGATTCAGCAGAATTGGTTAGCGAGCGAGCCGCCCGCTAAGGGGACGCTGGAGGTGTATGACTTCGACACGCTCAAGCATGAACCGCTCATCGTCGGCGTCTCCGATTTCCAGGTAGCGCGGGACGGCAAGACGCTGGCGTATCGCGCGGGCAACCGGCTGCGCGTCGTCAAAGCCGGGGTGAAGCCAGAGGAAAAGCCCCCCGCCAAACCGGAGGCAAAACTCGCCCCGGAACCACCCAGCCGCCAGAACGGCTGGATTGATTTGGGGCGCGTCAAGGTCTGGGTCGAGCCGGGGGTGGAATGGCGGCAGATGGCGCGGGAGGCGTGGCGTTTGCAGCGGGAGTTCTTCTGGACGCCCGACATGTCACAGGTGGATTGGAACGAGGTCTGGCAGCGTTACGCGCCGCTCTTCGAACGCGTCAACACGCGGGGGGAGTTCTCCGATTTGATGTGGGAGATGCAGGGCGAGCTCGGCACCTCGCACGCCTACGAGATGGGCGGCGACTACCGCCCAGAACCGACCTATCCGCAAGGGTTTCTGGGGGCGGATTTTGCGTATGACCCGGAGTCAGGCGCCTATCGCATCACCCACATCGTGCAAGGCGCGCCCGGCGAACTGGAGGCGAACTCGCCCCTCCTCGCGCCTGGGGTCAACGTGAAAGTGGGGGACAAACTTCTCGCCATCAACGGGCGCCGACTCAGCCGTGACGTGACGCCCCAGGAACTTCTCGTCCACCACGCCAACACCGAAGTCGTCCTGACCGTTGCAGGCAGTGACGGCAACGTGCGCCATGTGACGGTCAAGACCTTGCGCTCGGAGTTTCCCGCCCGTTACCGCGAGTGGGTCGAAGCCAACCGCCGCAAGGTGCATGAAGCCACGGGCGGGCGCGTGGGCTACGTGCACATCCCCGACATGGGCCCGCGCGGCTACGCGGAGTTCCATCGTCTTTATCTGGCGGAGGTAGCTTACGACGCCCTCATCGTGGACGTGCGCTTCAATCGCGGTGGGCACGTCTCGCAACTGCTCATCGAAAAATTAGCCCGCCGACGTGTGGGTTACGACGTGCCGCGCTGGGGGCAACCGTCCCCTTACCCTGAATACTCCGTCGCCGGACCGATGGTTGCTATCACCAACCAATGGGCAGGCTCCGACGGCGACATCTTCAGCCACGTTTTCAAACTCAAAAAACTCGGCACCCTCATCGGCACGCGCACGTGGGGCGGCGTCATCGGCATCTGGCCTCGCACCCGCCTGGCGGACGGCACGATTACGACGCAGCCGGAGTTTTCCTTCTGGTTCATAGATGTCGGCTGGGGGGTGGAGAACTACGGCACCGACCCGGACATCGAGGTGGACATCGCCCCGCAGGACTACGCGCGGGGCGCGGACCCGCAACTGGATAAGGCGATTGCCGTCGTGCTGGAGCAACTCGAAGCCCACCCGCCGCTCAAGCCGTCGTTTGGGGAGCGACCCAACCTGGCGCCGCCGCGCCTCGCGCGGTGAGGACATGCCAACGGATGAAAATCGCCCTCTTCCTCATCGTCGTCCCCGTTCTTGAACCTTACGAAGACCGACGACTTGGAAGACAACGTTAGCGTTCAGGTTTCACGCTTCAACTGCCGCACCAAGTCCGCCATCTCCATCGCCGCCATTGCCGCATCGAAGCCCTTGTTGCCCGCTTTCGTCCCGGCGCGTTCGATGGCTTGCTCCATCGTGTCCGTCGTGAGGACGCCGAAGATGGTGGGAACACCTGTTTCGTAGCCGACCTGCGCGACGCCGCTGGCGCATTGCCCGGCAACGTAATCGAAGTGCGGCGTCGCCCCCCGAATGACACAGCCGAGACAGAGGAGCGCATCATATTTACCGCTCTGCGCCAAGCGCCGCGCAACGGACGGAATCTCAAAACTGCCCGGCACCCAGACGACATCAACGTTCTCATCCGCCGCCCCGTGCCGCCGCAACGCGTCCAACGCGCCGCTCAGCAGTTTCTCGGTGATGAAATGGTTGAAGCGGCTCACGATGATGCCGAACTTCAAGCCGCTCGCGTTGCAATGCCCCTCGTAAACGTTTGGCATCACCCCACCGAGTTGAGGACTAAGGGTTAAAGGATTAAGAGCCTCCTCGAAAACCCTCCCCTCCTCACCAAGGAGAGGTTGGAGAAGCCC
>JANWYM010000662.1 GCA_025055355.1 Abditibacteriales bacterium | reverse complement strand
CTGCGGTGGGACGGCGCGCTCTATCGCGCCCTGCACAAGGCGGTGCTGAGGGCGGTGAACGGGATGCGTTTCGTGCGCCGACAGATCCTAACGTTCCAACGTTCCAACGTTTCGCCGTGAAGATTCTGTGGCTGACAACTACTTTTCCGTATCCGCCTAATAGCGGGCTGAAAACGCGCGATTTCAACCTCATTCGCTCGATGGCGGCGCGACATGACGTGACGCTGGTGTCATTCGTTCAAGAGTCGAATACGAGTGGAGATGTTGCGTTCATGCGTTCCCTCTGTCGTGAGGTTCATACGGTTGCGTCCACTACGCGAAGCGGCGATGAGATAGACCCGCGCTGGCGCCATGCTCCCTACTATATGGCCTCTGAGTTTTCGCCGGAGATGGAGGCAACCGTGCAAGGTGTGTTGGCGCAGGAGTCTTTCGATGCTATTGTCGCCAGCAAAATTCACGCGGCTCCTTACGTGCCCGGGGATTTCTCCGGCGTTAAAGTATTCGATTCACAAGATGTGGCAACGATGCAATGGCGCGGCGCGATGAAGCAGAAGCGAGGGCTGAAGACGAAACTTTGGTATTGGCGCGAATTCTTCAAACTGCGCCGCTACGAAATCGCGTTGGTGCGCTGCTTCGACCTGTGCCCCGTAGTGAGCCGCCGTGACCAGCGTATCTTCCAGCGATGGGCACCGCACGTTCCCGCGCCGCTGCTGCCCGTGTCGCTAGAACTGTCGGAGTATGCGCCGTTCCTCCACACGCCTAAGGAGGAGCATCTGATTTCGTTCTGCGGCACCTTCAATTTCACCGCGAATGTCTACGCCTTGATGTGGTTCTATCATAAAGTCTATCCGCAGGTTCGACGCGCCGTTCCCGACGTGCGGCTGATGATCGTCGGGCGGCGCCCGCCCGCTGCCGTGCAAGCCCTGTGCAATGACGAGAGCGTGTCCGGGTTCTGGGATGTAGAGGATGTGAAACCTTATCTGGCGCGCAGCGTGGTGTCCGTCGCGCCGATGCATATAGACAGTGGCGTGAACGTCAAGTGTCTGGTGGAAATGGCGCTGGGCGTTCCCGTCGTGACGACGACGATTGGGTGGCGAGGATTGGAAGCCACGCCGGAGAAGGACCTGCTGGTGGGACGCTCGCCCGCCGCGTTTGCGCGGCAGGTCGTCCGCCTGCTCCGCGATGCATCGCTGCGCGAACGCATCGCGCAAAACGCGTTGGAGATTATCCGCACCCGCTACGCGAACGACGTGGTAACGGCGCAGTTTGAAGAAGAACTCGTGCGGTGCGCGGAGGCGAAGTTGCACGTTCGCACGTTCGCACGTTAGCACGTTCGCACGTTAGCACGTTGGCAGGTTGCAGGTTGGCAGGTTGCAGGTTGGCAGGTTAGAACGTGCCAACATGCTAACGTTCCAACGTTCCAACGTGCTAACGTTCCAACGTGCTAACGTTCCAACGTTCCAACGTTCCAACGTGCCAACGTGCCAACGTGCCAACGTGCTAACGTGCCAACGTGCTAACGTGCCAACGTTGATGCAGGTGATGCAATGAGTTCCGAGCGAGTCTTAGTCACCGGCGGTGCGGGGTTCATCGGCTCGCATATCGTCGAGGGGTTAGTGGCGAGGGGCTATCGGGTGACGGTGTTTGACTCCCTCGACCCGCAGGTGCATCCCGACAGCCAACTGCCCAAGTATCTGAGCAAGGACGTCGAGTTCGTGTTAGGCGACGTGCGCGACTATCTGGCGTTCAAAGAAGTTGTTGTAAAGGCGGAGGTGGTGTTTCATCAAGCCGCCGCTGTGGGTGTGGGGCAGTCGCAGTATCAAATCAGGCATTACGTCGAAGTGAACACCTTGGGGACGGCGAACTTGCTGGACATCATAGCGAACCATAAAACCAACGTGCGCAAGATCATCATCGCCGCCTCGATGAGCAGTTATGGTGAGGGGTGCTATCGCTGTGAGGCATGTGGTCCGGTGCGTCCACCCCTGCGCTCGGAGGAGCAGATGGCGCGCGGCGACTGGGAACTGCACTGCCCGCAGTGTGATGTGACCTTGACACCTACGCCGACCGATGAAAACGCCGCTCAGGTCTGCACCTCCATCTACGCCTTCACCAAGCGGCATCAGGAAGAGATGGCGCTGCTCATCGGCAAAACTTACAACATTCCCGTCGTCGCGCTGCGCTACTTCAACGTCTACGGACCGCGCCAATCGCTGTCGAACCCTTACACGGGCGTCGCCGCGATTTTCCTGAGCCGCTTGAAGAACGACCGCCCGCCCGTGATTTACGAGGACGGACTGCAAACTCGTGACTTCGTGTCCGTGCATGATGTGGTGCAAGCCAACCTTCTCGCGCTGGAAAAGGAGGAGGCAAACTTCGAGGTGTTCAACGTCGGCACGGGGCGCGCCGTGACCATTCGCCACGTGGCGGAGACGCTGGCGCAACGGTTGGGCAAGGACATCCCGCCTGAAATCACCCATCGCTTCCGCAAGGGCGATGTGCGCCACTGTTTTGCCAGCATCGAGAAAATTCGACAGCGTCTCGGCTACGAGCCGAAGGTCTCCTTTGAGGAGGGCATGGCGGAGTTAGTAGCGTGGTCGCAGGAGGTCGCCGCCGTAGACCGCTTTGCGGAAGCCGCGCAGGAACTCACCAA
>JANWYM010000661.1 GCA_025055355.1 Abditibacteriales bacterium | reverse complement strand
TGCCATACTGGCAGTAAGGTATCTTGGGGTTGTATTTCACGTAGTCCACCACGTAGAGGTCGAGCCAACCGTCGTGGTTGACATCCACGAAGGCACAACTCGTTCCCCACAGGTCGGGCGCTCCCCCCACGCCCGCTTTGTGCGTCACGTCGCGGAACGTGCCGTCGCCGTTATTGCGCAGCAGGGCGTTGGGTCTGCCGTAGTTCGTCACGTAAAGGTCGGTGAAACCATCGTTGTCGTAGTCGCCCGCGCAGCAGCCCATGCCGTAGCCGTCCAGAACGATGCCTGCTTTTTCCGTTACGTCCTCAAACGTCCCGTCGCCCCTGTTGTGAAAAAGACGGCTGCGGCTCTTCTGCCTTGCCGCGTTAAAGTCCTCCCCGCTCTGCACGAGGAAAACGTCCAACCAGCCGTCGTTGTCATAGTCAATGAACGCGCCGCCGCTCCCCATGGTTTCCACGATCGTCAGCGGACGGCGACGGCCGTAGACGTGCGTGAAGTTCAGCCCGACTGCCTCTGCGACGTCCACGAAAAAGGCGTTGGCACGTTGGAAGGTCGGCACGTTGGCAGGTTGCGATGTTGGCTTGCCCTGCGCCTTGCCGCAGCCACTCCCCAACAGGGCCACTAACGCCCCCAAAACCACCCAGTTCCCCAATTCCCTCATTTCCCAATTTCCCCATGTCCCCATGTCCCTATGACTCTACTTCTGCGCAGCCGGGGAGCCTGCGCTGCGCTCCAACTCCATCGCCCTTTGATCATGATGCTCCGCCTCCGCCCGCTGCCCCAACATTCGCAACGCCGTCGCGAGGAGGCGGTGCGCGTGCGCATGGTCAGGCTGTTGGGCAAGCGCCAGGCGACACACCCGCGCCGCTTTGCTGGGCTCGTTAAATAGCAGATAAAGTTCCGCCAGCCGCACGTGCGCGGGAACGTTCTCGCGTTCGTCATCGAGGCGCTTCTCCAAAACGTCGCGCTCGCGCAGCAACGCCGCCAGCCGCTCAAACTGTTTGAGAAGCCGCTGCCCTTCTGCCTTCCGTCCGGCGGCGACATACGCCTGCCCCAACTGATACATCACGCTCGTCTCAGTGGGCGCGAGACGGAACGCGCGCTCTAAAGACCGGACGGCTCCCCGTTCGTCGCCCAACTTGCGCTGCGTGCAGCCCAGATTGTAGAGCGCGGTGACGTTTTGCGGGTCGGAGGCGAGGGACTGGCGAAACAACTTTGCGGCGCGGCGGAAGTCCTCCCGCGACTTGGCCTGTTCCAACGCCAACCGTCCCAACCCCAACAGCGCCCCGGCGTGTTGAGGGTTCAACTGCAAGGCGCGGCGGAACGCTTGCTCGGCGTCTGCGGGACGCGCCAGACTGCGATACGTTTCGCCCATCCCACTCCACACATCGGGGTTCTGCGGAGCCAGGGCGGCGGCTCGCAAAAACGCTTCCAAAGATTTCTTGAAGTTATACGTCTCCTGATGCGCCACGCCGAGGTCCACCCACGCAAGCGCATCTTTGGGGTCAAGTTCCACCGCGCGGGTGAGGGAACTTGTGGCGGAGTAAGGGCTGCGCACCATCAGATACAGCCTGCCCAGATTGGCGTGCGCCTTGGCGAACGCGGGCTGCGCCTCCACCGCCGCTTTGAGCGCCAGGAGCGCCTCCGATTGCTTCCCCTGCGCCATGTAGGTCACGCCCAAGTCATTGAAGGCTTTGGCGTGCGTCGGCTGCAGGTTGACGACCTTCACCAGCGTGCGCGCGGCATCGTCCAGGCGGTTGGCTCGCGCGTAGGCGGTGCCGAGATGGTAAAGCACCCTCACATCCTGGGGATGTTCTTTCGCCGCAGCCTCCAGTTGCTTGAGCGGCAGACGACTCAACCGCCACTCCTGATAAGCCGCCACGCCGCGCGGAAAGTGCACAACGCCACCCGCGACAGCAATAAGGACAAGAAGGATGATAAGCCCTTGCAGTTTTGTCAATCTCCGAGGTCTGACGCGCACCATACTGACCTCTACCCCGGAGGCGTGCCGCCCGACGGTTGGCTCTGCCCGTCCCGTCGTTTCCCTCCGTCCAGAATGTCAGTGATTTTCCATTGCCCGTTGAACATCTTCAAGCGATAGCGGGCGACCCCCCCGCCTTTGGCGGGCACCTCGACCTCTGCAGCCCCTTCCGCAACCAGGACGAACCTCGTCGTCAACACGCGAATCTCCTCCGGCACGAGGTCGTCAAAGCGAAAGTCCATCGTGCCTGCTGGAGAGGTCACGAAATAGCCCACCACTTTGTCCCGCTCCCGCAGGGGATGATAGTCTGGGCTGCCGATATAGCGGTCGGCTTCCTCCGCGTTGCCCTGTTTTGCCGCGTTGAGAAACGCCACCACCACCCGCCCCGGCGCGTCCTTGTCCCACGCCCGCAGACGGATGTAGCGATGAATGTCTTCCTGATAATATGCGGCAATGCCGATGAGACCTACCCCGATAATTGTTATCACGAGCAACCGCGCAATGCGCTTTCCTGGCGATTCCGGTCTTTTGACGGCAGTTTGGTGAGCCACATCAACTCCCCCTTTCTCTGAGGCGCAATCCGGCAACAGCTGCGGTCATTATAACACAAGGAGTAAGGAAAGCAAAGGACGCACAATGTGATGTGTCCTGTGTGCGTGTTGCCTGATGTATCACGTTT
>JANWYM010000660.1 GCA_025055355.1 Abditibacteriales bacterium | reverse complement strand
GGCGGCTTGTAGCCATCCAAAGAGAGTTGCTGCTTCACATCCTCATAATGACGGTGAATCTTGAGGAAAGCAAACAACAACAGGGGAATCGCCACCACGACCATCCACGCACCGTGCGTAAATTTGACGAGGACAATCACAACGAGGACGGTGCACGTCGCTATGGCGCCGAGGGCGTTGCACAGCGCGCCCTTCTGCCAGCCGGGTTCGCGCCGCGTCCACCAGCGCTTCACCATGCTCGTCTGTGACAGGGTAAAGGAGAGGAAGACGCCCAGGGCGTAGAGCGGGATGAGTTTGTTGACCTCGCCTTGGAAGATGAAGGTGATGAGCGCCGCGAAGAAGCCCAGTAGGAGAATGCCGTTCTGAAAGACGAGGCGGTCGCCCAGACTGCCCAACGCGCGCGGCGCTAAACCGTCCCGCGCCAGAAACGAGGAGAGGCGCGGGAAGTCCTGATACGCCGTGTTCGCGGCGAGGATGAGGATGAGGGCGGTGCCCGCCTGAATGACGTAGTAGAACGGGTTCTTACCGAAGATGTGTCGCGCCAGATTGGAAATCAAACTTTCCCTGACGCTGGTGACATGTCCTTCCTGCACGCCCGCGATGAGTGGCTGCGCGTGGAAAACGTGCGCGAGGAAGGTCAGCCCGATAAAGATAGCCGTCAAAATAGCCGCCATAACCATCAGTGTCTTGGCGGCGTTCTGGGCTTCGGGGGGGCGGAACGCGAGGATGCCATCGCTGACGGCTTCAATACCGGTGAGGGCGGCGCAGCCCGAGGCGAAGGCGCGCAGGATGAGAAACGGGGTGAGGGCTTGTAACTCCTCCGAGGGCACTTGTTGGATCAGTTCCATCGGCGTCGCGCTGCCCGTGAAGTATTTGATTAAACCGACAAGGATGAGGATGAACATGCTGCCGATGAATAGATAAGTCGGCCCTGCAAACAGCGCGCCCGACTCCTTCGCGCCGCGCAGGTTGGCAACCGTAATAAAAGCGATGCACACCAGACAGAGCCCGACGCGGGGATAAGGGTCGCCCAGATATGCAAACCGTGTCCCCTGCGCCGCCGAGGTAATGGCGAGGACGCCCGCCGATACACTGACGGCGACAGTGAGGACGTAGTCAATCAACAGGGACGCCGCCGCAATCAATCCGGGCACCAGCCCCAGATTGTCCCGCGTGACGATGTAAGCCCCGCCACCTTGCGGATACGCCAGGATGGTTTGACGATAGGACAATACGACGAGAAGAAGCACTGTGGCGATAACGAAACCGATAGGCAGAGTGTAGTGAAGTCCTGCGCTCCCCGCGAGCATCAACATCAGCAGAATTTCCTCTGTCGCGTAGGCGTTGGATGAGAGCGCGTCGGAGGCAAAGACGGGCAGCGCCAGATAGTTGGGAAGCCGCTGGTGTTTCGCTCGCTTGGTGGCGAGACGTTCACCGATAATCAAACGCCGGAGCGCCCCTATTGCCATTTGAACATTCCCCTTTAGCCGTTGCTGCGTTGGAACACTTTACTAATATAACTGCGCAGTTGAGGGGATGCAAGAGGCAAAGGGTTGAACATCATGTCAGCGGCGGTCGGCACATCGGGGCGGCGCATGGCGCGCCTCGCGTCATCAATCAGGCGATTGAGCACAACCTCAGCAACCCAATCGCAGGGGGGCTGAAGGAAGGGACATCCTCAAGCGACAACCCAAATCAACGACTCGGCCTGTCAACCTTCAGTGTCAAAGGGAAGTAGAGAAGGATGGAAAACGCTAAGGGAGGTGTTTCTCATGCGTCAGGTGAGTTTGATGATCGCTCTGTTGACTGTGGGGCTGAGCGCGGCTTCCGCCCAGCAGGGGGAGAAGAAGATGGAACGGCGGATTGAAATTGTCAACGGACAGATCAAGGTTTACGTGGACGGCAAGGAAGTGTCGCTGGCGGAGGCGTTCGCGCAGGGCGGCCCGTTTGGGCGGTATGAGATGCGCATCATCGTGAACGGCAAAGAAATCAAGGTCCCGCCGTTTGACTTCTCGTTCGGCGGGGAGGTTGCCCCGTGGGTGCGGGGTTTCGTGTGGGGCGGGTGGCTACCGAATCGGCGTGTGGACTTGAACGCGAACGACGTGCCCCTCGCCGAAGCCCTCGACCGCCTGTTTAAGGACACGGGCTACACGGTGAGGTTTGAGGAGGGCGTCGACAAGGACGCGAAAGTGACCGCCGTGCTGAAGAACGTCCCGTTTGACCTCGCTCTGCGCACCCTCTTAGAGCAGGCAGGCGTGGGCTACCGCTTTGGAGGCGAGAGAACCATCCTGATTACGAAGAGTCCCTTCCCGCGCTTCGGGACGTTCCCGCTGCCACGGGTCGAGTGGCGCAGCGTGCCAAGCATGACGCGCTTGCAGCCGTTCCTCTTCGGACGCGGGCGTAGCGAGAGCGTTGTCACGCTGGATGGCAGGACGCTCCGCAGCGGCGTAGAGGGCGAGGAGTTCTTCGTCGAACTCGAAGGTCCCGCGAAGGCGACCGTGCGCACACTGGACAAGGACGGCAAAGTGCTGAAAACCACTGTCCTCGAAGTGAAGGAGGGGAAGCAGAGGACGTCGCTCAAGCTGAGCGACATCCCCCGCGACGGCAGCGGCGTCGTCACCGTGGAGATGGGGCGAGCCCGTGTGGACATCACGGTGGAAGAGGGCGGA
>JANWYM010000065.1:10621-12580 GCA_025055355.1 Abditibacteriales bacterium | reverse complement strand
CGTGCTAACCTGCCAACCTGCCAACCTGCCAACCTGTCAACGTGCCAACGTGCCAACCTGTCAACGTGCTAACCTGCCAACCTGCCAACCTGCCAACCTGTCAACCTGCCAACCTGTCAACGTGCCAACCTGCCAACGTGCCAACCTGTCAACGTGCCAACGTGCCAACGTGTGAACGTGCCAACGTGCCAACGTGCTAACGTGCTAACCCTCAACCCTATACTTGACTGCCAACTCCGGCGTCTCCAATCGCTTGCCGCCCTGAAACTTCGACTCCATGAGGAACGCCAGCACGCCGGTCGTCAACAACGTGCGCTCAACGGGATAAGTGGGTTTGCCCGTGAGGAACATCTTTTGAATCGCGTCGTTCAGCCGCGCGAAGTGCGCGAAAGGGCGACCGTCTTGCAGCCAGAAGTCAGTGGCGAGAATTTGTCCTTTGAGTTTGCACGCAAACAGGAACTCGCTCGTCTGCCCGTTCAACATCAGCACGCACGACTGCAAACCGTCGCCATGTTCCATCATAAACGCGACGGGTTCTTTCACGTTGGCTCTGACATCACCCGCTTGGCTCTTCGGGTCGGTGGCAAGTGCCGCTTGGAGCAACTTCCACGACCATCGTCCCGCGTCACCCGCTTGCCACACCTCATCGCCCATCAAGCATTGCACTGCCTTCACCCCCGACTCCCCGCCCCGACGTCGCTCGATCATGCACTGCAAGGTCTCCAACGCGTGGAAGCCATAAGCCTCCACGTCCCCGTAGCCGACGGCCAGCGCGTCTTCCAGCGCGCAGTCCAGCGGCAACTCCAGCGGGGGCTTGCGCCACGTCACAGGCAGCGATGACCCTGCCATGAACGGAATGTGCATCTGCCGCGCCGTCTCATACATCCACTTGGCGTTCTCCCAACTGTAACTCAGGTGCTTGTCGTTGAACACCGGTACAACGCGCCCGCAGAACTGGAAGGTCTTCACCGTCTCCTCAAAAAACCGCCGACGCGGATAGAGGTGCTGTCCCTTTTCGTTGTAGGGATAGTTGCCATGCTCACCAATGAGCAGCACGCCATCTACCGCCAACGTTTCTGTGCCCAAAGTCAACGCGCCGTGAATCGTGTCGAAGAGGGGGACGTTATGTTTCTTCGCCATCTCGCGGCTCATGTCGTTGGCGGGCACTTGATCGGTGTAAAGGCTGACGATGTCCCCCTGTGGCTCCCACCGCCCGCCGTCGGGCATGTCGCAGCCCTCCAAAAACTTCGTCACGATGACATCGGCGTGGGAGTTGATACGATACTCTGTGACAACGGCAGCAATTTTCGGTCGCATCTCCTGCCTCCTGACACTCCTGATAATGACCCAGAGTATAGCACAGAAAATCCTGAGTTGCAAAAACTTGCCACCCCAGATTGACATTTACCTCGAGAAGCCCTTGGCGACGAACCTGGACGAGGCGCAAACGGTGTTGACTGCCTGGCGCACCGCGGGCGTGGTGGGCATGGTGGGGTTTAACTACCGCTTCCATCCGCTCTACGAGAGGATCAGACAACATGTCCAGTCGGGCAAGTTGGGCGCATTGGTCGGGGCACGCTCGGTGTTCTGCACGCCCGCGCGCCCTTTGCCGACGTGGAAACAGTTCCGTCACAGCGGCGGCGGCGTGCTGCTGGATTTGGCTTCGCACCACGTTGATTTGGTGCGCTTCTTCTTCGGGCAAGAGGTGCGTGAGGTGTCTGCGGCTCTCCGCTCTCAGCGCAGCGATGACGACAGCGCGATGCTACAACTGCGTCTCGACGACGGTTTGCCCGTTCAGTCGTTCTTCTCGATGAACGCCGTGGACGAAGACCGCTTTGAGATTTACGGCACGGCGGGAAAACTGGCGGTCAACCGTTACCGCTCTCTGGACGTCGAGTTCACCGACCCCGCGCCGCACCTCACGCCGCTCAAGCGCTGGGGGCGCAGGCTGTCCTCGCT
>JANWYM010000065.1:0-10611 GCA_025055355.1 Abditibacteriales bacterium | reverse complement strand
GGCAGCCCCCGCCTGCTCCACAAAGTTCTCGCGCCCCACTACGAGCCGTCCTATCAAGCCGCCCTCGCGCATTTCGTCGCGGCGGTGCGCAACCGGCAACCTGCCCGACCCGACTTTATAGACGGCTACCGCAGCCTTGCCGTCATCGTAGCGGCAGAGGTATCAGCCAGAACAGGGTATATCGTTTCACCGCAGGAACTTGCTGATGAAGATCTTGCTGGTCAACGACTACGCGACGCTCACCGGCGGCGCTGAACTCATGGTCGCAATGCTCCGCGACGGGCTGCGACAGCGCGGGCACGACGCCCGTCTCTTCGCCAGTTCCGCCCGACCCCTAAGTGCGCCGAGCATAGCGGATTATGAGTGTTTCGGCACGACCTCGCGCTTTCGCACCCTGCTTCAGACCCTCAACCCGTGGGCGTGCTGGCGCTTGCGTCGGGTGCTGGCGGAATTTCAGCCTGATGTCGTTCACGTCTCCCTCTTTTTGACGCAACTTTCGCCCTTGATTTTGCCGTTACTCAGGGAGGTGCCGAGCCTCTACCATGTTCTCTGGTATCGTCCGATTTGCCCGTTAGGAACAAAGACGCTTCCCGATGGGACTCCTTGCCGGAGTCAGGCTGGCGTGGTTTGTTATCGCCAGCGTTGCCTACCTCTGCGCGACTGGGTTCCGCTCATGCTGCAGATGAAACTCTGGCGCCGCTGGCGCCACGCTTTTAACCTCATCGTCGCTACCAGCCACGCCGTCAAGCGATGTTTGATAGCGGAGGACATTCAACCGGTCGAAGTGGTCTGGGGTGGTGTGGCGGTGCAGCCGCCCCGTCCGCCCCTTGCGTTTCCGCCGACGGTGGCGTTTGCCGCGCGACTCGTTTGGGAAAAAGGGGCAGACGTGTTGTTGCAGGCTTTCGCAAAAGTGGTCAAAGGGATACCAGAGGCGCGGCTTCTCATCGCTGGGGACGGACCGGAGCGGGAACGCTTGCAGAGTATGATAACTGACTGGGGACTTTCTGCTCAGGTCTCCTTACTTGGTCACTTATCCCGAGCGGATGTCGAGCGTCACTTTGCGACAGCATGGGTTCAGGTGGTTCCCTCACGTTGGGCAGAACCGTTTGGCTTGGTGGCCGCCGAAGCGATGATGCGGGGCACGGCGGTTATCGCCAGTTCCTCCGGCGGGCTTGCTGAGATTGTCCGCGATGGACAGACCGGCTTCCTCGTCCCGCCGGGTAACGCCGCGGCGCTGGCGGAAGCGTTAGCCCGCCTTTTGCGAGTTCGATGCGCCCCCATTTTGGTTTCACTTGAAGGGACGTCACAAAAAAGTCGCGGTGGTTGACGTGCCTGATGTCTATCCGGTGCCGGGCGTGGCTGGTGTTCAGTTAAGCAACTGGGCGCCGCACTTTGGCTGGATCAGCCGTCATCCGGCTTTCCTGCCCTATGCCGAGCCTCCGACTTTGCTGCAGGAGGCGCACCGCGTTTTCGGTCCGCCGATGACTATTGTAGAAAAGGCGGACAGCACGTTCACAGAGGACAAGCAGATTTATCACCGCCTCATGGAGCGCGTGCGACGCAAGGGCGCGCTGTGTCGTCATCTGTTGGCGCAGGATCATTTCGACTTGGTGATGGTTGTCTTCACCGAATCGCACACGGCGGCGCACCAGTTTTGGAACTATCGCCCGGAATCTCCTACCCCCACGAACGGACAGAGCGCACTCACGCACGCCATTCGAGACGTTTATCAAGCCATTGACCGCGAGTTCAGTTCGCTGTTAGAGCAGCTGCCCAGCGAAGCCAATATCTTTGTCGTCTCTTCAGTGGGGATAGAGGGATGTTACCCGACTACTGGGCTGACCGAAGCGTTCTGCCGTCAACTGGGCTATCAAGCGTCTCCCGAACCAGCCGCGTTCTCTCTGCACCCTCTGTCTCTGGCGCGGCGCATGTTGCCGGAGTCGTGGCGTGTCGCCCTCAGCCGCCATCTGCCGCGCGACACGCGGGAACGTCTGCTCGCCGACCAGTTCCGCAGCGGCACAAACTGGCAAAAGACGACCGCTTTTGCCCTTCCTGCTTTTTACAACGGTCTCATTCGCGTCAACCTGCGCGGGCGCGAGCCGCAGGGCATCGTGTCGCCGGGAGCGGAATATGAAGCCCTCCTCGACCGCCTGGAGTCTGACCTAAGACAATTGATTGACCCCCAAACGGGCAAACCGGCGGTGCAGAGCATCACGCGCCCCGGCGACCTGTTTGGGTGCAGTCCGCCTGCGGTCTTCCCTGACCTGTGGGTGCGTTGGCAACCCACGAGCCACTTCATGGATCGCGTCATCCATCCCAAAGCGGAACTTGTGCAGCCGCGTCCCGAGTTTTTCCGCAACAGCAACCATTCGTGCAACGGTTTCGTCGCGGCGGCGGGTCCTTCGATTTCCAGGAGAGGCGACCTCGGGGAGATAGAGGTGCTGGATTTAGCGCCGACGTTTCTGGCTCTCATGGGCGAACCCGTGCCGCAGAACTTGACTGGGAAAATTATCGCTGGCATGGGGGGGGCATGAACCCGCCCCCCTCACAACCCGCCCGTCATACCCTGGACGGCGCCATCTGCGTTTTCCTGTCCGAAGCCCTCATTCTGCCGACGGGGTTGCTGACGGCTGCCTTTCTCACCCGCCGACTGGGTTCCGCCGACTACGGCTTGCTGACGCTCGCTGCAACGCTCGTAGCGTGGATTGAGTGGAGCGTGGTCTCGATTTTCGCCCGCACTACCATCAAGTTCGTCAGCGAGGCGGACGACTGGCGACCGGTGGGGGCGACGGTGATGCAACTGCACCTGCTGGTCAGCGGCGGCGCTATGGTTTTGCTCTGGCTGCTGGCAGCGCCTGTCTCGGCGCTGTTCCGTGAACCGGCGCTCGTGACCTACCTGCGATTGTTAGCTCTCGACATCCCCCTTTTCAGCCTGGCTTCCGTGCATCGCGCCATCCTCATCGGGTTAGGCGACTTTCGGCAGCGCGCCCTCGCTGGCGCCAGTCGTCCGCTATCCCGCCTGCTGCTTATCTTGCTTTTCGTCGGCATGGGGTTCTCCGTCACCGGCGCGATCTTGGCAAATATCGGCGCGTCGCTGGTTGAACTCCTCGTCAGCCGCTTCTACGTGCGTCCCCCCCTGTTCCACCGCTCCTCTTTTCCCATCTGGCAACTGTGGGATTACGCCCTGCCGCTGTTTCTGTTCGCCGTAGCCATGCGCCTCTATGACAAACTCGACCTGTTCGCGTTGAAGGCGCTGGGCGGCACGGCAGAACAGGCGGGCTTCTACGGCGCAGCGCAGAACCTGTCGCTCATCCCCGGCAGTATGGTCGCCCTCGCTTTGTCCCCTCTATTGCTCTCCACCCTGACCCGCACGCTGCGCGCGGGGAACGTTGATACAGCGCGCGACATGAGCGGCAAGGCGATGCGGGCGGTCATCCTGCTGCTGCCTTTTGCGGGTGTTATTGCTGGAGCATCACCTGAGGTTGTCAGTCTCATCTTTGGCGCGCCGTTTTTGCCTGCCGCTCCTCTGCTGGGGTTGCTGATCTTCGGCGCCCTGGCGCTGGTCATGATTTCCGTCACTACTGCCATCCTAACCGCTGCCGGTAAACCGGGCTGGACGTTCGCCCTGACGGGACCGATGTTACCCTTGGCAGCAGCCGGTCATCTATTGATGATTCCGTGGTTGGGAGCGATCGGCGCTGCTGTGGTGAATACCTTTTTTGCTATCGTCGGCGCAGGGGTGACCGCGATTGCTGTCTGGTGGGTGTGGCGCGTTTTTCCCTCCGCTGTGACGCTGGGGCGCAGCGTTCTGACCTGCGGTTTTGCCTACGCTCTCACTGTGATGTGGCAATCCCCCGGTTTCTGGCTCCTCATCAAGTTGCCAGTCGTGACGCTCATCGTCCTGCTGACCTTCGCCGCGCTGGGCGAGTTCAACCCCAGAGAGTTGTCGTTCGTCCGCTCGATGGTTCGCTGGCGAACCGCAAGATGAAATGAAACCTCCCCTCTTTTCCATCATCATCCCCACCTACGCCCGCCCCAAACCGCTGTCCGCCTGCCTGGAGTCCCTTGCTCATCTCGACTATCCCCGCGACCGCTTTGAGGTGATTGTGGTGGACGACGGCAGTGAGGTGCCCTTACAGCCTGTGGTGTCTGCCTTTCAAAGCCGCTTCAACCTGACGCTGCTGAAGCAGGCAAACGCAGGACCAGCAACGGCGCGCAACACGGGCGCGGCGCAGGCGCAGGGCGAGTTTCTCGCCTTCACCGACGACGACTGCACCCCCGCCGCCGATTGGCTGCAAGCATTAGCGGCGCGGGTTGCCGCGTCACCCGATTGTATGATTGGCGGGCGGACGCTCAACGCCCTGCCTGACAACCCTTACTCCACCGCGAGCCAGTGGCTCATTGACTACCTCTACACCTACTACAACGCTGACCCCCATCAGGCGTGTTTCTTCACCTCCAACAACCTCGCCATACCCGCCGCCCACTTTCGCGCGCTGGGTGGCTTCGACACCACCTACCCCCATGCTGCCGCTGAGGACCGCGAGTTCTGTGACCGCTGGCGGTATTATGGCTACCGCCTGGTTTACGCCCCGGAGGTTGTGGTTTACCACGCTCACGCGCTTACGCTGCGCACCTTTTGGCGGCAGCACTTCCACTATGGCGGCGGGGCGTTTCGCTTCCACCAGACGCGCGCCCGACGTGGGGCGGGACGTATCAGGCTGGAGTCCCCGTCGTTTTACATGAACTTGCTGCGCTATCCGTTCTCGCAGGCGCAGGGTCGTCAAGCGTTGCTCGTTGCGGCGTTGCTGGTGCTATCGCAGGGCGCGAATGCAGTAGGGTTCTTGTGGGAGCGCCTCCGTCAGACCTATCGCCTCAACCATCGCTGACGTTTTCATCCCGTCTCATACCGTCCCCGCCCGCACTGCGGCGTCCTCATCGCGCAACCCGCTCTCGAAGTCAAACGTCCGCCGTTGCCATCCCCCCAACAACTAAGGTAAAATAGGATGTGGTGAAGAAAATATGCCGACCCCACACGTCGTCCCGCCGCTGCCCGGAGCAAAGGCGCGGCGGATTCTCAAGTTGGACGAGACGTTCGTTTCACCCTCCCAGACCCGCGTGTATCCGCTGGTCGTAGATCACGCGGAGGGCTGCTGGGTGTGGGACGTGGATGGTAACTGTTTTTTGGACTTCACCGCCGGCGTCGCCGTCAATGCGACAGGGCATTGTCATCCGCACGTGGTCGCCGCCATTGAGGAACAGGCCAAGAAACTGCTGCACTTCTCAGCGGCGGATTTCTATTACCCTCAGTATACACAACTCTGCAAGCGACTGGCGGACCTCGCGCCCGGCGCGGAGCCAAAGAAAGTTTTCCTCTGCAACTCCGGCGCGGAGGCGGTGGAGGCGGCGATGAAGTTGGCGCGCTACTACACGCGGCGCCCGTATTTTCTGGCGTTCTACGGGGCGTTTCACGGGCGCACGCTCGGCGCGCTATCGCTCAACGCCAGTAAGCCCGTCCACCGCGAGGGGTTCGCGCCACTGCTGCCGCACGTCGCGCACGCGCCCTACGGCGAGTTGGATTTCCTCACGGAGGTTCTGTTCCGGCGCACCCTGCCGCCCCGCGAGGTCGCCGCGATTTTCGTCGAAGCCATTCAGGGCGAGGGCGGTTACATCGTGCCACCGGACGACTTTCTCATCGGCTTGCGGGAACTGTGCGACGCGCACGGGATGTTATTGGTCGTGGACGAGGTGCAGTCAGGCATGGGGCGCACGGGGAAGATGTGGGCGATTGAGCACACGGGCGTCGTGCCCGACATCCTCTGCTTCGCCAAAGGCGTCGCGTCGGGGCTGCCGCTGGGCGGCATCATCGCCAAAGCCCACCTGATGACTTGGGGCGCGGGTTCGCACGCCTCCACCTTCGGCGGCAACCCGGTGTCCTGCGCAGCGGCGCTGGCGACGATTGACTTGCTGGAGAATGGACTGATGGAAAACGCCGCCCGCGTCGGCGCGTTCCTCCAAGAGCGGCTGCGAACCTTGCAGGCGCAAGGTTCGCTTATCAGCGACGTGCGCGGGCGCGGGTTGATGTTAGGCGTTGAGTTCTCGCGGGACGGAGCCCCTGCCACACGGGAACGGGACCTCATCATTCAGAAGGCGTTCGAGCGCGGGTTGCTGCTCCTTCCCTGTGGGACGGACGTCATTCGGATTTGCCCCCCCCTCACCTTGACCGAGGCGGAGGCAGAGATGGGTTTGGAGATTTTCCGAGAGTGTCTGGCGTAGGTAACGAATCATCAGGCGGGACGCCTGGGTCGGTAGGAGAGGCGTCTCGCCTGTCCTGTCGGGCGGGACGCCCAACCTACTTTGAGGCGGAGGTGTCTTATGAAAATCGAGCGCGACATCTGGGGCGGTTTGAACGGAGAAGGCAGGTCGCTGCAGGACGCGCAGGTCGCCATCGTGGGCGTTCCCTTCGATTCGGCGGCGTGCTATCGGCGGGGGGCAGCGTTCGCGCCCGACAAGATGCGGGAGATGTCCAAACGCTGTCATCCCCTGACGGAGCGGTTCGTGGATATTTCGGATTTGCGAGTCTGCGACTTAGGCGACATTGACGTTGACCCGTTGGATTGGCCCGCGACTTACAACCGCATTGACCGCCAGTTGCAGGAGGTGATTCACGCTGGGGCGGTGCCCATCGTGCTGGGCGGTGACCACTCCATTTCGTTCCCCGTCGTGCGCGCCTTGCATAATCATCATTCGCCGTTTCGCGGCAACAGCGGTGTCCCATCGCAGCCCTTCGGGCTCGTATGGTTCGACGCTCACCCCGATTTGATGCATACCTACGGTGTGTCGAAGTATTCGCACGCCTGCACGTTGCGGCGGATTCTGGAGTTGAACAACATCAAGCCCCGTCACGTCGTGATGATTGGCGTTCGCAAGGTGGAGCCAGAGGAGTATGAGTTTATGCAGGAGACGGGCATCTACTGCGTCCACGCCAGCGAGGTGGCGCGTTACCCCGCCGACGCCATCGCCGAAGGCATCCGCGAACACCTCAGCGGTGTGACGCGAGTTTACTGGTCGTTCGACATTGACGTGCTCGATCCCGCCTTCGCGCCCGGCACGGGCATCCCCACGCCTGCCGGTTTGACCACGCGGCAACTGTTCGACCTGGTCTACGCCCTGCGCGAACTGCCCGTCACTGGCGCGGACATCGTGGAAGTCGCCCCGCCTTTTGACCACGCCGACATCACTTCCTTCGCGGCGGCGACGCTGGTGATGGAGATACTGGGGCTGATAAAGACGCAAAGAGAATCGGAACGTCGGGCGGGGTATACGACAACGAGCGTCGGGGTGCAATCCGTGAGATGACAACCGCGCATCTCGTAGAAAACCTGACCGCTGCACTGGAGCGTTCTTCCTTACCTATCGCAGCGGCTTACCTCTTCGGCTCGCAAGTGTCAGGAGACACATGGGCGGAGAGCGACGTGGACGTGGCGGTGCTGTTGGACGAGCCAGACCCTATCCGGCGCGCGGAGATGGGAATGAGTTTATCGGAGGAGGTGCAGCGAGCGTTAAGCGGGCGCACGGTGGACGTGGTTTGTCTTGATGGGGACAGCGACGGCTTTGCCTACGAGGTCCTGCGCACCGGGCGCTGTTTGGTCTGCCGCGACGCGTCGCAACGGGCGCGGTTTGAAGCAGCGACTTATCAGCGGCATTTTGACCTCGCCCCCCTGAACGCTATCTGCCGCCACTATCTTTTGCGGCGCGTGCGTGAAGGCAGGATGTTAGAAAGGAGTCTGGCGATGGTGGACCGTCAAAGAGTCGAGCAACTCATAGCCTACATTCAGGAAATGTTGAACCGCCTGCGCGTGCAGCAGGGCAAATCGTTTGACGAGTTCGCTAACGACTTCCTCTCCGTGGACGCCGCCCTGCGGGAGTTGCAAACCACGCTGGAAGCCGTCAGCGACATCGCCACGCACGTCATCGCCGGCGCGAACCTGGGCACGCCCACCGACCGACCGCACGCTATCGAACTCCTCGCCCAGCACCAGGTTCTGCCACGCGAGTTGGCAGACCGCATCGTTCAAGCGGTGCGGATGCGCAACATCCTCGTTCATTTCTACCCTCACGTGAACTTGCGTAAGGTTTACGACGCTATTCAACACGACCTGCCAGACATCGGGGCGTTCTGCGCGGAGATCGTCAAATACCTCGACGAGAACGCGCCCGCGAACGCATGAACATCGCAACGGACGCCCGAACTTGTTCGGGGCTTCAGGGACAATCCCCCAACCAGTTGGGGCGTCTGGGGGTGATTATGTCAGACCTCACCAAGAACTTCATCAACGGCAGATGGGTCGAGTCCCCATCGGGCGCGACGTTTGAGAGCCGCAACCCGGCAACGGGAGAGGTGTTAGGCGTCTGCACCCGCTCCAACGCGGAGGACGTCGAAGCCGCCGTCGCCGCTGCCGTCAATGCCTTTGACCGGTGGCGCAAGACCCCCGCCCCGCGCCGCGCGGAGATTCTGTTCCGCGCCGCTGAAATCATGCTCAGGCGCAAGGAGGACCTGGCGCAACTCGTCACCAACGAGATGGGCAAGGTCATCGCCGAAGGGCGCGGCGACGTGCAGGAAGCGATTGACATGACCTACTACATGGCGGGCGAGGGGCGGCGGCAGTTCGGGTTGGTCGCGCCGGTCGAGTTGCCCAACAAGTTCGGGATGTGCCTCCGCGACCCCATCGGTGTCGTCGGGGCGATTACGCCGTGGAATTTCCCCATCGCTATTCCCTGCTGGAAACTCATGCCCGCGCTCGTGCTGGGCAACACCGTTGTTTTCAAACCCGCCGAGGACACGCCGCTGTGCGCCGCCGCGCTTATTGCCATCTTGGAAGAAGCAGGCTTGCCGCCCGGCGTCGTCAACATGGTGCTCGGCTACGGCGAAGAAGTCGGCGCGCCGCTGGTGGAGCATCCGCAAGTGCCATGCATCTCGTTCACCGGCTCCAACGAGGTCGGCAGGCAAATCGCTATCAAGTGCGCCCACCTCGGCAAGCGGCTGCACCTGGAAATGGGCGGCAAGAACGCGATTATCGTGATGGACGACGCCGATTTGGATTTAGCGATGGACGGGATTGTGTGGAGCGCGTTCGGCACCTCGGGGCAACGCTGCACGGCCGCCAGTCGCATCATCACCCACAACGCCGTGAAGAACGAACTGAGCGAACGGCTGGTTGACCGCGCCGCGCAACTGCGGCTTGGTTACGGCTTGCTTCCCAACGTGGACATGGGACCCGTTGTGAATGAGCAGGCGCTGGAGAAAATTCACGGCTACGTGATGATTGGCGTTCAGGAGGGCGCGAAGAAACTGGTCGGCGGCGAACGCGCCACCGACGGCGACCTTGCCCGAGGCTACTTCTTCAAGCCGACGGTATTCGAGGCGACACCTGACATGAGGATTTCGCAGGAGGAAATCTTCGGACCTGTCACCAACATCATTCCCGTCCGCAGTCTTGAAGAAGCGATTGCGGTCAACAACCACACGCGCTACGGACTGTCCACTGCGATTTACACCCGCGACGTCAACCGCGCCTTTACCGCTATCCGCGACGTTTCCACGGGCATCCTTTACATCAACGCTGGCACCATCGGGGCGGAAGTCCACTTCCCCTTCGGCGGCACGCGCGGCACCGGCAACGGACACCGCGAGGCGGGCGTGCAAGCGCTGGACACCTTCAGCGAGTGGAAGAGCGTTTACGTGGATTACAGCGGCCGGCTGCAGCGGGCGCAGATTGATGTGGAGTAGAGTAGGGCATCTCCACCCTCCCGATTATCATCGTTAGCGCCTGTGCTAACATGGGAGCGGCAAAAGACCTTAGGACAACCTGACCCAAGGACAGCCGGTCAGTGCTCATCCGGTCTGCATCCGATGCGAGCATTGCGCTGCGGAGGCACGAATGGAAAAGCAAATCTCATTTACGTCATGCGGTCAGAGAATTTACGGCATGTTGCACCTGCCCGATGGAGAGAAGAGACATCCAGCGGTTGTGATGTTTCACGGTTTCACGGGGCAGCGCATTGAGTCGCATCGGTTGTTTGTGAAGATGGCGCGGCGGTTGATGGTGGAGGGGATAGCGGCTTTACGTTTTGATTTTCGCGGCAGTGGGGAGAGCGAGGGGGATTTCCGCGACATGACGATCAGCGGCGAGATTGATGATGCGCTGGCGGCGATTGATTTCGTGCGACAGCAGCCCGAAGTGGACACGCATCGCCTCGGTCTGTTGGGGTTAAGCATGGGCGGATGCGTGGCGGCATCGGTGGTGGGACGCACGCCGTACATCAAGACGATTGTGCTGTGGGCAGCCGTCGCGCAGGTGGCGGAACTGTTCCCGCGTGGCGTGGGCGCAGAGCGCGTCGCGGAATGGCGGCGCGTCGGCGAGTTGGATTTTGGCGGGATGGTGTTGGGCAAGGGATTCTTGGACGACCTGCCTAACATTGACCCGCTGAAGGACCTGCCGCAGTTCAAAGGAACGTCTCTCATCATTCACGGCAGCGCAGACGCCGTCGTGCCCGTTTCGGAGGCGCATGTCTATCATCAGCGATTTGGCGATCATTCCACCCTGCATA
>JANWYM010000659.1 GCA_025055355.1 Abditibacteriales bacterium | reverse complement strand
GGCGCCCCAAATTATCGTAGGCGACTTCAACGCTATCCCGCACCAGTGGTGCATCCGCTTTCTGACGGGACGGGCGGAGATGGACGGAAAGCACGGCGACTTCGTGGACGCGTGGGTAGCGGTGCATCCGAGCGACCTTGGCTACACCTTCCGCGCCGACCAACCGATGCGGCGCATTGACTATATCTTCGTGCGTGGCAACATCACCGTAACCGACGCGCGCCTGGTCGGCAACCAACCCGACGCGGCGGGAGTATATCCGTCAGACCATTGTGGGGTAGTGGCGGAGATGCAATGGGGGGCATGAGTCAAAAGTCAAAGTAGCCCGTCCCGCCGCGACGGACGATGCCGTGGCAGCGTCGCCCAGATAGCCCATCGCCCTGCGACCGTGTCACGGGCTACTTTGTCAAGGCGCCATGTGGTATAAAGCGACGGGACGGTGAGGGAGAAATGAAGGTGGTAGAGAAACCATCTCGACCGGTGAAAGCCTACGAAAACGAAGCGTTTTTGACTAGCGAAGAAGCGCGGATTGTGCGCATCATCAGCGAATACATAGAGCCGCAGCGACGGTTCAGCCGCCTGCGCGTGCGGGACATGATTGTATTTTACGGCGGCTCACACATCGAGCCGCGTGAGGTCGTTTTGCAGCGCATGGACGAGGTACGGCAGCAGATAAAGCGCAGCGGACGTTCGCGCCCTGAGCTGCGCGAACAGTTGAAGGCGCTGGAGATTGACTTACAGATGTCGCAGTTCTACGACGACGCGATGGAACTCGCGCGACGGCTGACGGAGTGGGCGAATCGCCTCAACAGCGGCAAGCGGTTCGTCATCTGCACTGGCGCTGGACCGGGCATCATGGAAGCCGCCAACCGGGGCGCGAGAGCCGCTGGGGGGCTCTCGATTGGTCTGAACATCAGCCTCCCTAACCCGCAGCCGCCCAACCCCTACATCACGCCGGAGTTGGCGTTTGAGTTCCACTACTTTTTTATCCGCAAGTTCTGGTTCGTTTACATGGCTGCCGCGCTGGTCGTCTTCCCCGGCGGCTACGGCACGCTGGATGAGTTATTCGAGGTGCTGACGCTGCTGCAAACCGGCAAGGTGGACCGCCCCCTGCCCATCGTCATCTACGGCAGCCGCTACTGGAAGGAGGTCCTCAACTTCGACGCCATGGCGAAATGGCACACCATTCAGCCGCAGCACCTCGACCTCTTCAAGTTCTGCGACACGCCTGATGAGGCGTTCGACTATCTGACGAGGACGTTGGAGAAGCACTACACCAAGCCGGTGCGGTAGCGACCGCCCGCATCAGCCACCCCAACAGCGCGCCCGTCGCCAACCCCCCCAGATGCCCGTTCAGGTCCAGCCGGCTCCAGAAGAAGCCGATGCCGATCTCGATCACCACGAGGACGAGGAGAAAGCGCATGATACGCTGCATCTCTTTGGGGATGCAGCGATAGTGGCGGAGCGTGAACACAAACAGCACGCCGAGCAAGCCATAAATCGCCGCAGACGCCCCGGCGGAAATGGTTGGCGCAAAGCGATAACTGACAAGACTACCGCCCAAACCTGCGGCGAAATAAATGAGGAGAAACCGCCCCTTACCGTAGAGGTTCTCCACAAACCGCCCACACAGAAACAGGGCGCAACTGTTCAGCCCCAGATGCAGCGGGTTGACGTGCAGAAACATGCAGGAGAGGAGTCGCCAATACTCCCCCATGCCAATGCGCCTGTTCTCTTTCGCGCCGAATTGTATCAGATGGTAGACGTTCTCCGTGCCGAACGGGAAGGTGCGCACCGACTGCCAGTCACCCGCTGCGCTCATCACCGTCCAGACCAGGATGTTGATGGCGATGAGCGTGAGTGTAAGAGGGGGGATCGCAAAGAGGGCGTCCAAAAATCGCTCCTTCTCCTGCCACCTTCCAAAGGCGTAATCCTCAAAGAACGGATGCGCCCCCGCCCGCATCCACCGTCCGCGCGTCAGCGTTTCTCCACAAATCCAATCGTTCTCGCGCACCCGCCCCGCGCCGACGAGATCAATAAACTCCTCCGGCGTCACCGCGCGCTCGCCCGCCTCGCTTCGGATCCGAATCACAACTCACAGCCTCCCGCATACTCTCAGCGACGTTCCATCACGCAGCCACGCTGTCCGGCAGGGATTTTACTGAGTCACCAAAGAAGTGTCAACTGCGCAGACTGGCAGGGGAGCGTCATCCCTCCTTGGTGAGACAGGCATCTATTTTTCTTTGGATATCCCACGCTCCGCCCTCCACCCGCTCGCCTCATCGTCCTCAGCCCATTGCTAATGCCTCCGCCGCGCCAACCCCCCTCAGCCCCCAACACGCAAACACCCGAATACCTCCCCGATCACCGTTAGGGTGGTAGGACAAGTGTTACTGGACACCACTCAACTGACGCGCGGCGAGTATGACCTGCACACACAGGAGATGGTCTACCGCGTGCTGGCGCCGTGGTGGATATTTGGGGAAATTGGAAAATTAGGAAACGAGGGAAACCTTCCTCTGGGCATAAGCACAATAGGTCGGTGTCCCCCTCCTTAACAAAGAGGAGGCTGGGGTCAGCCAAAATTCCCCTCCTTAACAAGGAGGGGTCAGGGGAGGTCAAAATCCCCCTCCTTAACAAGGAGGGGTCAGGGGAGGTCAAAATCCCCCTCCTTAAC
>JANWYM010000658.1 GCA_025055355.1 Abditibacteriales bacterium | reverse complement strand
CAAGCGGGTGAGGAGGCAACAACCATGATTACGATTACCGACAAGGCGCAGGAGAAAATCCGCGCCATCATTCAGAGCAAGAGCGCGGCGATTCAAGGGCTGCGCATCGGTGTCGAAGGGCCAGGGCAATACACCATGAGCCTCGACGAGAACCCGCCCAGAGCGGACGATACGGTCATTCAAGTCAACGGCTTCCAGGTGTTCGTGGACGCCCAGAGCGCACCGCGCTTGCAGGGCGCGACGGTGGATTTCATTGAGGACCTCATGGGCGGCGGCTTCAAAATTGACAACCCCCGTGACGAAGCCCCCGCGCCGCGCCCGCGCCCTGAACCCCCTACCGAGGGTCCCGATGCCGAAATCTGGAAAAAGGTTCAGGACATCCTTGACACCATGATCAACCCCGCCGTCGCCGGTCATGGCGGGTATATTCAACTGATCGATGTCAAGGACGGGCGGGTTTACATCGAGATGCTGGGCGGCTGTCAGGGGTGCAGCATGTCGCGGATTACGCTCAAAGCGGGCGTCGAACGCGCCATCATGGAAGAGGTCCCCGAAGTCGTCGAAATCCTTGACGTGACCGACCACGCGGGCGGGACGAACCCATATTATCGCGGATAGTCATCTCAGCGGTAGACGTTCGGAGGGGCGGCACGTCCCCGCCAGCCCGACCCTATCCGCAACGGGGCTGTCAAGGACGCGCCACCCCTCCGGCTGCTGAGAAGTTTTTTTTGCCGCCCTTTGTTGCCAACCGCCCCCAACTTTGCTACAATTAAACCGCGCCCTCGGAGAGGTGGCCGAGCGGTCGAAGGCAGCGGTTTGCTAAACCGCCGTAGGGTCAAAAGGCTCTACCGAGGGTTCGAATCCCTCCCTCTCCGCCATCTTCTTTCAGACAGAACGAACTGAGGGAACGATGCCCCCTCGCCTGCGCCTGGCTCGCCGCTAACTCCATCACGCGCTGCGCCTGCGCGGACAGCGTGACAGCGGCGATTTCTGCGGAAGAGGCGGACAACTGACGCTCCACCGCTGCCCGCACGCCGTCAACGCTGATCCCCATTTTCCTAAACAGTTACACCACAACGCCTCCCTGCCGCAGCAAACCTAACAACAGGTGCTCTGTCTCTACCTCGGGCGCGCCCAATCGCTGCGCTTCTTCTATGGCTGGCAGTGTCAGTTCTGAAAACCCTCGCCGCACACCCAGCACCTCCCATGCACTAACGGACCAATTCAGCCACCACCTGCGTCACCGTCTCTGCCGTCACAGTCGGTCGCTCGTTGCTCAACGCATCGCGCCACTCGTCTTCTTTCTGTGCCAACTGTCGCTCCAGCATAAGTTGCTGGTCGCGCAGTTCAGCGGCGCGGTCGAACTCGTCGCTGTTGATGGCGATTTCTTTCTCCGCCTTGATGCGCTCTATCTGGTAGCGCAGGTCGCTGATTTCTTTGGGCGGTTGCGTGACTTGCAGTTTGAGGCGCGCGCACGCCGCGTCCAGCACGTTGATTGCTTTTTCGGGCAGCGCACTGGGGAGTGGCTGCGATTGCTCCACTGCCGCCGTCAGCGCCTCGTCGCTGATGACCACGTTGTGAAACTCCTCGTAGCGCGGGCGCAGGTTGCGCAGAATGGTGAGGGATTCCTCCACCGTTGGCTCAGCAACCCACACGACTTGAAAGAGCCTACGCAGCACGGATTCTTCGCCCATTCGCTCGTAGCTGTCGGGCGTTGTCGTCGCGAGGCACGAGAGGTTACCGTGCGCGACGTGAACAAACAGCGCGTGCAGCGCGGACAACTCGCGCATGCCGAAGCCGTGCACGTCGTCCAGAAAAACGACCAAGCGATATGGCTTCGTTTCTTGCAGCAACTGCCGCACGCGCTGATCCACCTCGCTCCAGTCCCTGACGCCGAACATCAAGGTGGGAACGTCGAGATGAACGATGCGCACGTCCAGCAAACCATCGGGCACTTGCTTGTGGGCGATGAGCGACGCCACGCCGCGCACGATCGCCGTCTTGCCCACGCCCACCTTGCCGACGAGCAAGGCGTTACGCTTGTGTCGGCGGCTGAGGATTTCCAACACGCGCTGCATCTCCGCCTCGCGCCCCACGACCGCATCGAACGCGCCCTCCAACGCCAACCGCGTCAGGTCGCGCCCGAAGGCATCCAGCGTCGGCGGACGCGGCGGCGGGGCGGAGGGCGCTTTTGGGGATTGCTGGGGACCGAGGTAGTCAACCACCTCCTGCCGCGCCTTCTCCAACGTCAGCCCAGACGAATGCAGAATGCGTGCCGCCACGCCGTCCTTCTCACGTATCAGCCCCAACAGCAGGTGCTCTGTGCCGATATAGTTATGCTTCATTCGCCGCGCCTCATCCGCCGACAACTCCAAGATGCGCTTGGTGCGCGGCGTCAACTTCGGCTCGGCGGATGGCGGTTCGGGGGGGGAAGTGGAAGGGTGTTTTTCGATCTCCGCCTGCACCTTCTCTAAAGTCACACCCATTTTGTCCAACACCTGCGCGGCGACGCCCTCCTGCTCGCGCACTAATCCCAACAATAGATGCTCCGAGTCCACGCAGGCTGACCCCATCCGTTGCGCCTCTTCCTGTCCCAGCAGAATCACCTTGCGGGCTCGTTCCGTAAATCGCTGCCACATGAGCGACACCTCCTTAGCGGTGCCGCCATTTTATCACGGA
>JANWYM010000657.1 GCA_025055355.1 Abditibacteriales bacterium | reverse complement strand
CGTCTTCTACAAAGGGCAGGTCACCCGCCTCGCCGCGCCCCCCAAGGTGCAAGCCAAGCCTTTTATCAGCGGCAGTCAAGGGCTGTCCCACACCGTCTTCCCAGACGGCAAGCGCATCAAGACATTTGACCTGGTGGAGCGCGTGCTGGTCGTCGAAGACCCCAAGAGCAAAACCGAAAAGACCGTCCGCTTCACCTACAAAACCGAGGGCGCCCACATCATGGGATTAGCGGCGGCGCCCGACGGCACCATCTGCGGCGGCACGGCGTTCCCCTTCCGCTTCTTCTCCTACAACCCGCAGAAGGACGCGTGGATTAACCGCGCCTGCTATATTCAGTGGAACACCGTTGCGCGGCAGGGCGACCGCTTCTTTGTAGGCGGCTACGGCGGCGGGTTCTTGCTGGAGTGGGACCCGTTCAAGCCGTGGGTGGATACCGTGCCGGGCAAACCTGACTGCAACCCGCTCTTCCTCATCGAGAGTGAACCGACCATCAACCGCCCGCATGACCTGCTGGCGCATCCCGACGGCAAGACCCTCGTGCTGGCGGGAACGCCCGGCTACGGGCTGACCGGCGGTGGGCTTCTGTTCTGGGACCGCGAGACGAAAAAGAGCGTGCTGCTGACGCACAAGGACATTCTCCCCGACCACTCCACCATGAGTTTGGTCGCCTTGCCCGGCGGAAAACTGTTGGGCGGCACCACCACTGCCCCCGGCACCGGCGGCGAACGCAAAGCGAAAGAGGCGGAACTCTACATCCTGGACATGGCGACCAAGAAGGTGGAGTGGCATCAAGCCGTGTTCCCCGGCGTGCAGGAGTATACCGATATGTGCCTCAGCGCGGAGGGACTGGTTTACGGTTTTGCCGACCGCGTGCGGTTCTTCGTGTTCGATCCCGCGCAGCGGAAAGTCGTTCACGAACGGAACACGGAGGCGGAGTTCGGGCGCTGCGTTTCCCAGCAAGGACCGCGCGCCTTCGTGCTCGGACCGAAGGGGGAGGTCTACGTTCTCTTCACCAAAGGCATCGCCCGCGTTGAGCCGCGCACGTTTCGCGTCACCCTGCTGGCTCCATCGCCCGTGCCGATTCAATATGGCGGCGACTTCCTGAACGGGCGCATCTACTTCGCCAACGGCTCGCGCATTTACAGTTACAAAGTGCCGTGACCGACTTGAGGAGAGGGCTTGGATTCTTAAGCGGATTGTGTTATGCTACCAGCAGCCTTGCGCACGGACTCGCCGAGGGAAGGTCGTCGCATCATGAGGCGATTGTCCGCAAACCTACTACTAAGTATTTGAGACGCGGACGCCGTGCGGCTCAACGTGCGGCGATATCGGCAGTTGGTCATTGAGCGGATTTTGGAGTTCGGCGACATGTCCGCCGTTCGTTGGGTGTGGCGTTGCGCTGGGCGCAGGTGAATTGGTTTTCTGAACGCGAGGTCATGGCGATTATCGAGAAGGAGGGGCAGCATCTAAGGAGAGGAGGAGGTGACTGTGCCAACGATTGACTTGACGCTCGACTATCTTCCACCCAAGCCGCCCAAATCCGATTACGGCATCGGCTGCATTGGGGCGGGGTTCATCATGCGCGACTGCCATCTGGTCGCTTACAACAACGCGGGCTACAAAGTGGTGGCGATTGCCTCACGCACCCGCGCACGGGCGG
Source organism: Abditibacteriales bacterium (assembly GCA_025055355.1). Lineage (GTDB taxonomy): Bacteria > Armatimonadota > Abditibacteriia > Abditibacteriales > JANWYM01 > JANWYM01. The sequence continues at coordinate 1,028 of JANWYM010000657.1, read as the reverse complement.
AGGAGACGGCGCAGGTGCGGGGTGTGCCGAAAGTATATGACACTTACCGCGAAGTCATTGAAGACCCCGCGGTGGAAATCATTGACATCGCTGTGCCGCCGGACAATCAACGCGATGTGGTGCGACAGGTCTGCGAGTTCGGCAAGGGCAAAATCAAAGGCATCCTCGCGCAGAAGCCGCTGGGGATGAACGTCGCGGAGGCGAAAGAGGTAGTTGATCTCTGCACGGCGGCAGGTATCATGCTGGCAGTCAATCAAAACATGCGCTACGACCAGAGCGTGCGGGCGTGCAAGAGTTTGCTACAAAAGGGAGTATTCGGCGAGCCGGTTTTAGCGACGATTGAGATGCGGGCGATTCCGCACTGGATGCCGTGGCAGGAACGGCTGGGCTGGGTGACGCTGCGGATCATGAGCATTCACCACCTCGACACCTTCCGCTTCTGGTTCGGCAACCCTGAGCGCGTTTTCTGTTCGGTGCGGCCTGACCCACGCACGCTGCAGAAGTTCGACCACACCGACGGTATCTGCCTCTACATTCTCGAATACGAGAGCGGCTTGCGCTGCGCGGCGTGGGATGACGTGTGGGCAGGACCTTCGCGGGAGGGCGCGGGGAGTGACCTCTACATCAAGTGGCGCGTGGAAGGCACGGAGGGGTTGGCGTGGGGAACGATTGGCTGGCCCGCCTATCCCAACCGTCAGCCCAGCACGCTGCACTTCACGACGCGACAGCAACCGAACGTCTGGTTTCACCCACAGTGGGACGCAGTCTGGTTCCCTGATGCCTTTGAAGGTCCCATGGCGCAGTTGATGACAGCGATATATCACCACAGCGAACCCGAAATCAGCGGACACGACAACCTCGATACGATGGCGCTGGTAGACGCGGCTTACCGGTCGGCGGCGGAGCATCGGGCGGTCAGCCTGAAAGAGGTTAAGTAGGAGACCTTCATCCAGCATCGTGAGCGCAGCCGTTGTCCCGCTCTCAGATCGAGGGCGGTCAGCGGATTTCGGTAGCGGATTAAGCGGATT
>JANWYM010000656.1 GCA_025055355.1 Abditibacteriales bacterium | reverse complement strand
GAGGGCGATGATGACCACTGGTATAACGGTTTCAAAGAGAGAGACTGGGGCGGCGATTGGGGTCCGCGCAAGTGCGACGCTGCGACGATTCCACCCATCATCGCGCGCGGGGTGATGATTGACGTGGCAGGCTACAAGGGTGTGGACGCGCTGCCGAGCCACTATGCCATCACGGTCGCCGACTTGCAGGGCGCGCTACGCCGACAGGGGACGGAACTCAAACCCGGCGATGTCGTGCTGATTCGCACCGGCACCCTGCGCTACTGGGGCGCGACGGGCAGCGACCACGAAAAAATCCGCCAGCACGACTCGGCGGGCATCAACCTGGAAACCGCCAAGTGGCTGGTCGAACAGAACGGCGCGATGCTGATTGGCAGCGACACCAGCGGGTTGGAGTATGTGCCGCGTGCGGAGGATACAAAAGCCTACCGCGCCAAATACAAATCGTTCATGCCTTGCCACAACTACCTGCTGATTGAGCAGGGCGTCTACATCGGTGAGTTCCACAACCTCGAGGAGTTAGCGCGGGACAAGGTTTACGAGTTCTGCTACATCTGCTGCACCAACAAGATCAAAGGCACCACGGCAGGGTTCGCGCTGCGACCGATTGCGATAAAGTAACGGCGCGGAAAGCAAAAAGCCCATCGTCCGACAACTCTCCCCTTCTCGCTCAGAGAGAGTGAAAGTGCGTATGAGCACTCCTTCCCCAGCCCCTCCCCTCGTGGGAGGGGTTGGGGGAGGAGGAAAACGGTGTAAGCGCCTGCGTAACTTTTGCACGACTTAATTGACCGCGACGGCTTCGGCTGACTTCTGCTTGTTCGCGCCGTTCTCCCAATGCTTGCGCAGGAATGTCTTCGGGTTGCTGAACACCTTGCTCATGTTCATCCCCTTGCGCAATGCGCCGATGGTGACCTTGCGCGTGACGAGGGCGGCGATGAGGCGGAGCAGCGGCTTCAGCCGCCCCGTATGCCGCACGCGCACGTCCATCACCGTGCGGTAGAGTTTGGCATACTCAGCGTAAAACTCTTCCAGCGGCAGTTTGGTGGGCAACACAGTGTGCGCGAGGTCGAACATTTCCCAGTCGTCCGTCGTGAGCATATCTTTGACTTCATCGTAAAGGTCGGTGCCCGGCAACGGGGTGAGGATGGAAAAGCCGGAGTTGTAAACGCCATATCGGTAAAGCCACTGCCGCAGCTTGGCGAAGTCCTCGTAGTCCCAGTCAGGGTCAACGATGAAGTTGGTGGTGAAGCCGACCTTCATCTCCTTGAGGAGTTCGATGGCGCGCACGTTGTTATCCGCTTTGTTGTGTTTGTTGATTGACTGCAATCCCTCGTCGTCAATCTTCTCCACGCCGAGGAAGATTTGCAGTTGCCCACACTCCTTCCACATCTCGACCACCTCGGGGTGACGACAGATGATGTCGGTGCGGGTCTGCACGGTGAACCACTTCTTGATGCCCGCCGCTTTGATTTGCCGCGCCATCTCCTTGCCGCGCTCGACGTTGAGCCAGAAGATGTCGTCTGTGATGAACACATTGGGCGCGCTAATCTGCTTCAACTCCGCCACGACGCGCTCGGGCGATTTTTCGCGGAACGACTTCTCGTGGAACTTCCACACGGAGCAGAAATTGCAGCGATAGGGACAGCCGCGCGCCGTCTCCAGCAGCGCCAGCGGCTTGCGGAAGTTGATGTAGTAATGGGGGGCGTAGTGCTGGATGAGGTGACGCGAGGGGAAGGGCAGGGCGTCCAAATCCACTCGCGCTGGCGCGTGTCCTGTGAACAGCGGACCATGAGGGGTGTTGAGCATCAAGCCCGGCACCTTGCGCACATCCCTGCCGCGATCGAGTGCTTCCACGAGCAGTGGCGCGATGCTCTCGCCGTCGCCAATCGCCACCGCGTCCACCGCCTCGTCCTGAAAAAACTCCGGCTCCCGCGCCGCGTCATGTCCGCCGATGAGCACGAAAACGTCTGGGCGGTGCTGCTTGACCGTGCGGGCAATTTTGAGCGTGCGGAAACGTTCGGTGGTGAAGTTACACTGAATCCCGACGACCTGCGGTTCAAACGCCCATCCCTTTGCCAGCGTCTCGCCGCCAATGCGCAGGTCGAGAATCATGCACTTATGTCCCAGCGGTTCCAGACTCCCCGCCACGCACTCGGGACCCAACGGCTCCACGAACGTCAACTGCTCCAGTCCGATGATGCCGCCAATCGGCGGCTTGATGAAAAGCACGTTCACTGACGTATCCCTCCTTGCGCGCGATGGACAACCATCCCCTGCGTGTAAAAACGTCGTTGTGACCGAGGCGAAGCCATCTCCTCTTGCCTGTCATTGCGAGCGGAGCGAAGCCATCCCCTGCGGAGGGGATGGCCGCAGCAGCGGGGAGGACGAGGCTCCTGCCGAGCCAAACGTTTTCGCCGAACCGAACTTGGCTCGGCGGGAGCCTCGCCCTCCCAATGATGTCCCTACAGGCTCATGAGCAACTTCCTCGATAGAGTAGGAGGGGCGACGCCCCCCTGCGCCCGCGCTCAGGGCAAGCCCTGCCTGCCCTTTGTTGGGCTACCACGGAGGGTCGCCCCTACGTTGTTAGCCATTACAACCCGACCTTCTTCAACTCCTCACGGAACTCCGTGAACTCCCGGCTGCCCTCGATGTCAGCGCGGATGATGCCTTGGCGGTCAATGAGAAGCGTGCGCGGGATG
>JANWYM010000655.1 GCA_025055355.1 Abditibacteriales bacterium | reverse complement strand
ATTCCGGTGCCAGAAGCGCCAGTTTCAATTCCTTGTTGTCGGGGATATCCTGAGTGGCAATGGGCCCAAGGGTGACCCGCAGCTCGCTGCCCGCCAGCTTTTCCAGATGCTTCCGAATTTCATCAGTGATTTCTTCCGACTTAACTGCTTCCTCCTTTTCCACAATGACGCGATTCAGATTGGGCTGGCTGGAAAACCGGTAAATGCCTTTCTCTGCGTGCAGGTACCAGATCTCATCCTTCAGCCTGCGGAGGGCATCGCCGACAATTGCAGGCTGCAATCCCGGGGTCATCACTGCCAGACGCAACCGTTGAATCCCCACGCCCCGCTTTTCGCTCCCACTGAACGAGGCAAAGAAGATCGCCCGCGCCAAACCGCCCGCCACACCAAAGCGCGCATATTCCGAGCCCATCTCTCGGTCAATTTGTTCCGCCTTGGCATTTCCTCCGGCGGCGATGTCCGAGGCGATCACGCCCTGATATTCGTTGCCAATGTGGCGCAAGAATTCCCCGCGAATGGAAGGATGAGTTAGGTTGAGATGGGCTGGTAGGATCAGCGGCGCCGAATGTTGCCCCTTATAGAGTTCGCTCACCAGTTGCGCCAACAGCCGCAGCACGCCGCGCGTGCGCTGGAAATCGGGAAACGTGCTCCAGCGTTCAAACAGCACATCAACCAATTCGGGATGGAAGGGGTACGCCTTGCGTATCCGCTCGCGGTAGCCTATCTCGCGTGCCTCCTTGGGCGCATCATCGCCGAGCCGTTGATACATCTCGAAGAACTCTTCCGCCGTCCGACGCGCTTCTTGGGGATCGCGGACGTCTTCAAACAAACGTCTGCGGATGACCTCGTAGATCTCCTCCCCTTCCACCGGCGTCCTGATGCTCTCGACACGCCCGAATACCTGCTGAAGTTCATGGAGCGCCCGCTCGCCGTCTTCGCCGTAAGGGGCGCTCGACGGCAGCGTCACCACCAGCACGCAACGGGGCAGCACCTTCACCGTCTCGGTCAGTTCCTGATAGAACGCCACCACCTGGTCGCGGAAGTCGCGGGCTTTGACTGCATACTCGGCGATTTCGTCCATGAGAATCAAGGTGGGCTGGGCACTCAAGAGCCGATGAAGTAGGTCTTTCCCCGGCGTGCGGCGCTTCTGGTCGTGCTCTTTCAAGAGGTCGTATTGCCTCAGTTGATGCGCCAACTCGCCCCAGGGCGTGCGCCCCTGGAGTGCATCCGCAGCCGTGCCCACGAACGATACCACTGCCGCCTCCGGCACAGCGTCCACCCCGGCTCGCGTGAGGATTGCCGCCACCGCACTGTCAAGTTCTCGCCCGTGCTTGATGAGGTGATAGAGGGCAATCAGACTATGCGTTTTACCGCCGCCGAACGGGGTTTGAATCTGAATGACCGCCTCACCTGTGCCCGTGCCAGCCAACCGTCCTAAGACGACCGCCAGCAAGTTAGCCAACCCTCGTGTGGGATAGGTCTTGCGAAAGAAGGTCGCCGCATCGCGGTATTCGAGCGGTCCGCGGTCGGCGACGACGTCCGAGAGGTCCGCCGCAAACACCGCTTCGTCGAGATTGCCGGTCCGAATGTCTACGTGGGGCGTGACGACTTGTGTCCAGGGTTTCATTAGGTGTCCTCCCTTGAAAATAATCGTCGTCGCCCTCGTCGTCGGACGTTTCCCTTAAACGCCAACAACCGACGACAAGGACAAGGACGAGGATGATTTTCCTGCGGCGTGGTCTCTCATTTGAGACATGAGCAACTCCTAAAATAACTGTCGCTGTTTATCCAAAGTATAACTCTTGCGACCGTAGAGCAAGCCTTGCAGGACCTGCTTTTCCTTATCGCCTTCGGGCAGGACGTCACTGATCCCCTGCGCCACCTGCCAGAACGTTTCATTCGCCCCGTAGGTTTGCGCCAGGTGCTCAGCAAGTTCCTTCTGGTGGTTGGTTTCCCACAGCATGCAGGCGCGATGCAGCGCATCCACCATCGTCTCGAACCGTTCCTTCCTCTCGGAACGGCTGTCTTTTGCCCGCTCCTGCGGCGCGAGCACGCGGACGTATTCTTTTTCTTTTTTCACTAATCCGCCGGGAAGCCACTCATCGGTCAGTTCCACGCCGACGCCGGAAGCGAGTTTCCGCGCCTCATCGAACCGCACGCGGGCGTGATTGTAGGTCCAGCGCCAGAGCAGGTAAAACCGCGTCGGCGCGTCCACGCCGCCCAGTTGCGCGTTCTGCAAGATGCGGCTCAGGGCAAACTCGGCGACCACTTTGCGCACGTATTCCAGAAGCTCCGCCACCGACACCGGCTCGCCTGAGAGTTTTTCCACACGTTCATACTTGCCAAATGCCTCCACCGCCGGACCGATAGCGCTCATGAAAAAGTCCGCTCCGCGAATGCCTTCGTCCCAGAACTGGGCGAGCTTCCGCCGCACCCGCTCCTCGATCTCGCGCCGCACGCGGCCGAACTCGCCCACTTCTGCCGTCGTGCGCTTGCGGCAAACCATGTAAATGGAGGACGCCAACGAAGCTGTCTCTTGTGCGTTCAATCGCGACTGCATCTCAGTGTGGATCGGGCACGAGGCCGTCATATAGAGCCCCGCCTCAAGGAGCGCTTTGATCACCGTCTCCCACGCCTCGGTCGTCTTGTGCGCGAAGACGATGACAGCAATGCCGTCGGGCTTGAGCACGCGGTGGATCTCGCGAAATGCCTCGGTA
>JANWYM010000654.1 GCA_025055355.1 Abditibacteriales bacterium | reverse complement strand
CGAGCGGTTTACGCGCAAGGGGCGAAAGTCGGCACGGAGAACTGGAACAACATCTGGGCGCTGCTGACCTTCACCGGCGGGGCCACCGGCGTCGTCGGGGACAGCTACACCGCCACGATGGGCGGACATATTGCGGGCATCATTGGCACGCGCGGCACGCTCCTCTTTGAAGGCGGTGCGCTGCGTCAGAAGTTGGTGGGCGGTGAGGAGGAAACGATTGCGCTCCCTGAACTTAACGCCATCGCCGCCGAAGACGCCTACTTTCTCTCCTGCATCCGCAACAACGTCCCCGCCCAGCCCGATTGGGTGGAGGGGCGCGCGGTCTTGAAACTCTGTCTGGCGGTGCAGCAGTCCGCAAAAACAGGGAGCGTGGTTGAACTCTGAAATCGTCGAGATGAAAACGACTCACGAGACCGTCATGGGCATTGACCTGAGCGCAGACGAGCGGCGAGCCAGCGGCGTGTGCGTGCTGCGCGGGCGGCGAGCGCGCACGACGCTGGTGGGCACGGACGCCGAGATATGCGCCCTCGCCCGCCGCGTGCGCCCATGCCTCATCACCATAGACGCACCGCTGTCGCTGCCACCGGGGAGAAGGACAGTTCACGACCGCAGCGGCGCCCACGACCGCCCCTGCGACCGCGCGCTGAGGCAACGCGGCATCCGTCTTTTTCCCGTCACACTGGGCGCGATGCGCCGCCTGACCGAACGCGGCATGCAACTCAAAGCGCAGTTGGAAGCAGCGGGCTTTTGCGTCGTCGAGGTTTTTCCCGGCGGTGCGCAGGACGTTTTAGGTTTGCCGCGCAAGCAGCACGACCTCGATGGCTTGCGCGACGGCTTGCGGCGGTTGGGCGTGCGCGGCATCCGCGATGATGCCACGCACGACGAACTGGATGCCGTGACGGCAGCCTACACGGGTTGGCTATGGCTGCGAGGGGAGGCGAAAGTGTTGGGGGGTGAGGAAACGAGGAAACGGGCAAACGGAGAAATGGGTTCAGTCGAGGGGATTGTCATGCCCCGATCGCCTGATTGCCCCATCGCCCCATTGCCCTCAGCATTCTTAGATGGCTTGCGCCTCTACTGGCGCGGTTTCTACTGGCACTCACACGAGGCGTGGGAAGACCTCTGGCGCGCCTCCGCGGAGCCGCAGCGCTCCTTCCTGCAAGCCCTCATCCAGATTGACGCTGCACTTATCCACACCGAACGTGGCAACTGGCGTGGCGTGCACAACTTGCTGCGCCGCGCTGACAACAACCTCGCGCGCTGTCCCGACAAGGTGCTGGGCGTGGATGTGCCATCGTTGAGAGAGCAAGTGGCAGCGTTCTGCGCCGAAGTGGAGGCGATGTTGCGCGGCGAGCGACGCGCCTTCAACTGGCGACGTAAACCGCGCCTTGCGCCCGAGGGCGTGTCCCTCCCCAAACGGGAACGCCGACGGCGGGCGAAGGGGGATTTACCCCAGAGGGCACGAGGCAGCGCCCCCCGTTAGAAACCTTCCCGCCACCATAGCAGCGACCACAGCACGCGCCGTTCGGCTTCTGCCCCCGCCCAGTCGCTGCCGTAACCGGGGATCATGCCGTTCAAAATCACTGTGCCTTTGCCGACGGAGCGCGCTACCACGACAGGCGCGCCGTTGTCCTGCGCCTCGCGCACGAGAACCGTCGCGCCGTCGGCGGGCTGAAGGCGGGCGTGGTCGGCGTAAGAGTGAGTGAACACCAGACCCGGGGCAACGTCCAGCAAATCGCTGACCGTGATGAGATGGCGCTGGCGGCTCAACTCCGTCCCATAGCCGACTTCGGGAAAAATGTTGGCGTGCCAGCGCAGCCCGACGGCGTCGTGGGTGAGGATGAGTGTTCCGCCCTCCGCGACCCACGCGCGCAAGGCGGCAATGGCTTCTTCCGTCAACTCGGCTACGTCCGCGAGTTGCGGGAGGATGACCACATCCGCCACCCGTAGATGATCAGGGCGCAAACGATGAAGAAAAAACGCCACCACCTGCGGCTGGTCGCGCAGCCATCTGAGGAGCCCATCCGCGCCCAATCCTTCTGCGAAGATGCCCACACGCTTGCCGCCTTCGGCAACGGTGGGGGGATGCTCGCGGGCTTTGAGTTCCGCAATCCTCTCAGCCGTCATCCCTTCCAGGAGCGGACCGCGCACCGCGAACGGTTTGCGCTTGCCACCTTTGAAATGGAGCATGCCGCGCAGCACGGGGCGGTGGACACCGGGGGGAACCGTCACGGACATGGTGTAGTCCTTGGTTCGGGGGACGTTCACCGTCGTCAGCGCCGCCAGCCGCTTGCCGTCCATGTCTTCGAGGAAAAGTTGCCCTGTGACCTTCTGGGGTGAGTGGTCAAATCCGCCTTGCAACACGCGCATCGAGAACTTCGTCGGGACGTCGGCGACGACAGCGAGCGGCGCGTCTTTGAGCGGCACGGCGCCCGCTATGTCGAAATCCACATAGGGAATCTCATAAGCCGGATAGGTCGGCTGCGAGGTCGCACCTGCGGCGAGCAGAGCCATCTTGGGGTTGAGACCCTCATCGTTCCAACTGAACCACACGAAGCCATCTGCCCCGGCGCGGCGGGCGATTGCCACCTGCTTCACCATGTCTTCTGGCGTCTTTAGCAGCCAGCCGCCGATGCCCGCTGCCAGCGGCACCTTGCCGCGCACCGCGCTGACCTGCGCTCGCACCGTCGAGGCGAAAGCGTCATGGTTGGGGAGGTAGTCCATCGGCACGAGGAAATCCACC
>JANWYM010000653.1 GCA_025055355.1 Abditibacteriales bacterium | reverse complement strand
CCCTACAGGTGCCCTCTGGACGCGCTCCTATACGCCCGCTTCTGTCGCCGGAATAGGGCTGGCAGGGACGCCCGCCCCTACAAGTGCCCCCTGGACGCGCTCCTATAAGGTTGTAAATTTTGCGTAATGCACCTCATGATGTCCTCCTAAATTTGAAGCAGTCGGGAAGCCTGCGCGACGCGATTAGGTGGAATGAACCTGCGACGGCGTCGGAAGCGACTGGGCTATCGTGCCGAAAAATGTGCGTCCATTATATGGGAATCTGTCCGATGTGTCAAGCGGGAAAAAGGTATAGTTTCGCCTGTCGAATGAACGCTGCGACCGTCGGGGGGACGAGGTGTTCGTAGGGTTCGTGGGCGGCGACGCGCCGACGGACTTCGGTGGAGGAGAGGTGGGCGTGAACGTCGTCGAGCGCGAGAGGATGAATTTGGTGGGCGAAGGGGCGCACCTCGGCGCGCATAAGGAGTTGGCGTATCTCTTCGATGCCGTGTTCTTGACGGTTGGCGGCGATGAATTGTGCCATGCTGAACAGACGCGTCAACTCGGTGGGCATGTCGGCGTAATACTTGGGGTCGAAGAGGCGCACGAGGGTGTCGTAGCCGAGAAGGAAGTAAATCGCTGTGCCGTCAGGATATACTTCTCGTAGGGCGATGGCTTTGTCCACGAAGCGCCCGTGACTGACGGCGGCGACGGAGTAGTCGGGATGCTCTGCGGCGATGCCGAGCATCATCGTCAGCCGCTGTTCCAGCGTCGCGCCAAATTCTTCCTTGTCCACGTTCGCTTTCGCCAGCAGCAGGAGCATTTCGTCTAAGTTGAATTTCTGTTGCGCCAGTCTCATCATTTCGACGTGCGCGTTGTGCGGCGGGTTGAACGAGGCGGAGAAGACACCCAGCCTTTGATGCGGCGCCGTGATGCCCCACGGGGCGCGACGCACAAGGACAACCTGCGGCGCGGCGCGCGGGTCGAGGCGGGCGAGGGCTTGGCGGAGGTCGTCAGTAAAGGATTGCATAGAGTGACCAGTGACCAGTAGCCAGTAGCCAGTAGCCAGTAACCAGTGAACAGTGATCAGTGGTTGATTGATAACTGGTCACTGGTTACTGGTCACTGGCTTTCGAGGCCTTCTACCTGTAACTTCTTCTTCGCCGCTTTGCCGAGGTCGCGGCGGGCGTAGTGGCGGGCGATGTGCTGGAGCATCGCCGCGCCGAAGGTCTTTTCCGCGTGGGAGCGTTCGGCGAAGTGAAAGCCCAGGTAGAAGAGGTCTTCAGGTTCGAGTAATTTGTCTTGTTTCAGGCGTTCGGCGAGGGTGGTGGCGTGGCGGACGAGCAGGTTGCCGAAGAGGCGCAGGGCGGGGTCGGTCTGTCGCGAGGCGAGCGCAAGGTCTTTGCGCGATTGCTTCAGGTGCGCCAGCGCGAGGCGATATTGCACCTCCTCGGTGAACAACTCGGTGCCCGATAGGGCACTCAACGTTTTGACGGCATCGCCGTAGCGTTGGGCTTTGAGGTGGGCGTCGGCCTCGTCGAGCAGCGGCTCCAACGCGGCTTCTGGGGCGGCGCGGCGCAACAGGTCGAGGTAAGCCCGATAACTCTCATCGCCCTTGTGCAGGCGGGTGAGGAACTGCTTGACCAGTCGGTGAATCGTGGCTTTGGTGAACGACGCGGCGTGAGCGCGCAGAATAGGCAGTAACCCTTGGCGCTGTTCGTCGCTGGTCGCCTCCTCCAACTGCTTGAGGACTTGTGGCACGACGGCGGGCTGGCGCAGGAGGGCGTGCTGCGCGAGGTCGCGGATAATGGCATCGGAGTCGTTGAGACATTGCAGCAACAACGCGATAGCGCGGTCGCTGTTCACATGCCCTAACTTGCGCACGGCGAAGTTTTTGACCTCGACGTAGCGGCTGCGCAGGCACTCTTCCAGCTGCGGCGTTATTTCGTCGGCGAGCGGCAAGCGATATAACAGGTCCAGTGCGGGTTTGACGATGTGCGGGAAGTCGCGGTCGTTCAGCAGGGCGAAGCATGCCGCCGCCACGGCGGGAACGTCGGCGTCGGCGATGTGCAAGTGACGCAGGGCGGTCATGGCTTGCGCGCGCACGGGCGACGTCCATTCCGGTTGGGTGAAGCGTAGCAGAGTTGGAGTGGACTGCGGGTTTTGTAGGACGGACAGAGCACGCAGCGCCATCAGCGCGAGGGTGGCGTGGGTTTCGTCCTGAGCGAGCGCGTCTTGAATGACCTCGTAGAGTTCATCCTTCTCAGAAGGTGTCAGGGTCGGGATGACCTGCTCCAACTGCGCGCTGGCATGTTGGGCGATGTGATGCGAGAGGGGAAATTCGGTCTCGCGCACGACGTCGAACAGGGCGCGTAGGGATGACTTGCTTTTGAGTTTGACCAGCACTTCAATCGCCGAGTGCCGCGTCGTGCTGTCTTCGCTTTTGGCAAGTGACTTCACCTGCGCTACGATGCTGCTGCCGAACGACGCGAGGGCGTCCACCGCTTGCACCCGCACGCCGCCGTTGTTGCCCAGCAGCGGTAGGAGGGCGGGGATGAACGTTTTGTCCTTGATTTTGCCGATGGCTTCGAGGACGTAGCGGCGCAGCACGTCGTTGTCCTCCGAGAGGGCGCGTGTGAGGGCGGCGATGGCTTGCTTCTCCTTCGGCTTCAACTCGCCCAACACCTTCGCCGCCGCGCAGCGTAATTCCAAATCGCCTTCTTCGACCATCTTGCAGATTTTGCCGATTTCTCCCGCCACGGGA
>JANWYM010000652.1 GCA_025055355.1 Abditibacteriales bacterium | reverse complement strand
GAGCCGGACCGGCTCCACCGCTAAGGGCTGGCACTTGTGGGCGCACGGTTTCGCCATCGCATTGTCCGCGAGATCAGACACCGTTATGGCGCCCGGCGTGAACGTGCTTTCGCAGCACGCCCCAACTCCGCCAGCGACGCGATGCATTGCTGCGCGCCGCCCGGGCGCAGGAGTTCTTGGTGACGGAAAACGATTTCTGGCTGCGCCCAGTCTGCGCCGCGCTGCATTTTCTCATCGGCGCGCGGCGGACGTCGTTCCGCGTCGATGATGGACAATGGCTGGCGGTGTGTGATACCAGCGAAGCAACGCTGACGTTGCTGCAAGCCGACTTGACACCCGAAGGCGACCTGACGTTGAACGTTCATGTCCAATGTGCCATGTCCGATGTTCAATCGTTGGTTGACGCTGACCGCGCCGCGAACGTCAATGAGCGCCCCGCCCCCCCGCTCCATCGCTTGGCGCATCTCTTCATTGTCGGCGACGCCACGCGGCTTGAGGAGGCACGCCAAACCCTGCGGCGTATTTTCCCAGAGCGCATCGTCCACGACCTGCCTCCCGAAGACGTCACCGAAGCCGTCGCGCGCGGGGCGGTGTGTATTCTGGACACCTACGTGGGCGTTGTCGCGCCCTACCGCATCGCGTTGCGCGATGACGCTGGTTTCCCGCCAGTGGACTTGGTGCAGCCGGGGATGACCTTGCCCGCTCGCCCCCGCTTGCGCACTTACGTCGTGACGCCCCAACGGGGGGCAGAGCTGGAACTCGTCGCCGACGTCGACGGTCAGCCTCTGCGTCTTTGCCGCTTGCGCTTGTTCTGCGAGGACGATGAGAACACCGAATACAAACTCCGCTTCGACCACCCGCGCCCCGGCTTTTTGCGGATTGTGCGGATGAAGGAGGAGGAAGTCGTGATGTGGGAAGGAGTCATTGCGTGAAACGTGAAGGTGAACTCAAGGGGAGTTGCTCATATCCCAACTGCGACACCACGCCGTATGAAAACGTCGACAGGTATTTGCAAGGGAGGCTATCCGAAAACCAGCGCAGGTAACCGAAGTCGCCAGACTTCGGGACGATTTCGAGTTCAGGCATCCTTCCTAAGTTCACGTTCACGTTTCACGTTTCACGTTGCATGTTTTATGTTTTGCCGCGTCTCCGGCTGCCATGCCGAACTGCCGCCCAACGCCCGCTTCTGTCCCTATTGCGGCGTGCCAGCGCAGCAGCCGTGTCCGAACCCAGCGTGCGGCAGTCACGCGCGCGGGGAGTGGATTCCCGTCACCGTGCCAGAACCCGGTAGGGCAGGCGGGCAGGCGCGCCCGCCGCTGGAATGTCCGTTCTGCGGACTGCTGCTGCGCTTCTGTCCGCGCTGCGGGCGGCTCTATGACTTGCACGCGCGGACGTGCGTCAACCGCACCTGCGGAGGGGCGAAAATCAGCAAGCGCGTCGGGGGGCCCTTCGCCTGGGGGGGGGACTTCGGCCGACGATGGGCGGTGCGCGATGAGTTTTACCGCTTCGCTGAACCGGACAGCGTGGTGGAGCCGCAATGGGACGAGTCGCTGCAAACGCTGATGGGTCCGCTGCGCGCCGCCGTCGCCGCGCACAGCCGCTTGTTCATCGTGCATGGACAAACCTTGACCTCCGTGCGCGAGGCGGATGGAACGGAAGTCTACCACACTAACCTCGGGCCTATCGCCGACGGTCTCACCCCGCGCGGCATCGCCGTCGTGGACGCCTACGTTTACCTGCTGCTGGAAAGCGAAGCCGTCGCCCTGGACGTCAACAGCGGGCAGGTCGCTGCTCGCGTGCCCGGCCATTTCACCGACCAACTCGTGACGGATGCGTTCTGGTGCTTGGCGATCCTCCACCCTCCCTCTTCTTCTCCCTCTGATCAAGGGGGAGCAGGAGGGAGTTGGCAAACGTTCCTCTGTCCGCGCCCTGATTTGTCTCCCCTGCGCGCTCTGCCCCCGTTGCCGCTGCATCAGGTGTCCTTGTTGACCCTGCAGCCGGGCATGGGCATCTTTGTAGCAGACCTGGAGGGCCAAGCCATTTACCGTTTGAACGAGGAGGCGCTGAGGTGGGAGGAGTTTTATCAGATCCCAGAGGGAACGATTCAAAACATCGCGGCGACATCCCGGGACCAGCCCGGCGCGCCTTCTCTTCTCTGCTTGTGGCGCGACGGCGCAGGACAACATCACCTCAACCGTATTTTGCCAGACGGTGACGTCGACCCCGACGCGGCGCAGTTGGATTTCATTCCCCACTTGGGGCAGTTCGCGGTCACGCCCACGCACGTGGTCTTTGCCGATAACGTGGAACACGCACTCCGCGTGTATCCCGCCGACCATCTGTCCACCGCTACGCCCCAGCGCGTTGAGGTGGGGGAAACGGTGTTCGTGGAGCGATGGCTGGCAGCGACAGACAAAGACGGACGCACCCACCTGTTCACGGTGGAACGTCATGTCAGCGGCATCACGACGGTCTGCCTCATGCAGCGCGACTTGGTCGGCGGCCGCATTCGCCCGCTCTGCTGGGGCGATAGTCCCCGCCAGAACTTTCTCCTGCTCTACGCCAACGGACAGGTCTTCTGGTTTGCCAGCGACGTGGATAAGTCGGTGGTGAGGGCGTATAAATTGGTCAATTAGAGCCTCTTCGCAAGGGGGGGGTATCAGCGTTATTTTGACCTCCCCCGGCCCCTCCTTGGTAAGGAGGGGAGGGGACCTCCCCCGGCCCCTCCTTGGTAAGGAGGGGAGGGGAC
>JANWYM010000651.1 GCA_025055355.1 Abditibacteriales bacterium | reverse complement strand
GTTCCAAGTCCCCCGTCGGCAAATCTTCCTGTTCTCTGCAACGCCGTCTTGGTCGCGCAATCCTTCGTCGGTCAGGAAAATCGTCCGACCGATGAACGGCTGGACAAAGGAGTTGAAATGCTTGTCACACACGTTCATCGTATCCCCATCCCATGCTACCACGCGGTTTTGGCTGTTAAGCAGCCAGCATAGTTTGATTCCGACGCTCCAACGTCCCTTGTCGCGGCCTTTTGTGCCCACCTGCTGGGGGCTGCGTCCCTTACAAAAAAAATCCCTGAGGCTTTCGCCTCAGGGATTTTTTTGTTGCGTCTTGCAGCCAACGCTTAGAAGTTGATGAGCGCGCCCACGCGGGCGAACTTCATGTCGTTGACTGCCTGGTCCGCCGAGAACTGACCATACTTGAGCTCGATGTCGACGCCCTCGGTGAGCGGGAAGGTGTAACTAATCGTCCAGACCCTGCCCAAGGAAAGACCGCGGAAGTCATCACCTTCATAGTAGCGGATGTCAAGCGGGTTCTTCCCTCCGAAGCGATAGGTCAGACCGACCTCCCAGCCCTCATAGAGAGCGAAGAGCCTTCTCGCGCCGCTCAGTCCAGTGGAGCCGGCTCGGCCGGGTAGCGGCGCGCCGACGTGCAACGGACGGTCAAAGACGGCTTCGGTGTAGGTGCGGGCATACGGGTTCAGGCTGGACGCCACGAACGGCTCGAAATCCTGACCGACTCTGGCGAAGGCAGCATTGAGGTGCCAGTTGTTGCCCTTGAGGATTTCGGCGCGCACATACCAGGCGTCGTCATCGCCAGAGGAATTTGCACCGCTGAAGACCTTGTCTTGCTTGACGTATTCAAACACTACGTTGCGTCCCCAGACGTTGAACGACGTGTCCACGCTCCAGCCCTGCTGATCGGCAAAGCCGTCATGCAGGTAGCCGATGCCGATTCTGCCAGCGCTGAACGTCCAGTCGAGACGCCCGCCGAAGAATTGGTCATTCCCGAAGGCGAGGTTCGCGTTGGGGAAGGGTCTCACAATCCCGTTCCCCGAACCAGGACCACCCACATTCAGACCTTGACCAGGGTTGAGCGGAATAGCGCCAGCGATAGTCACACGGCTCGCTGCACCGCCGGTGGCATAAGTCCCGCCCGTGCCCAGACCGATGACAGTATCCGCCCACCCGACGCTGAGACTGACGTTCTCACCCATCCGGTAGGTCCAGTTGAGACCGTCAAAGTTCTGCAGGTCGGTGTCCAGCAACAACCCTTGCCCCCAGCGGTAGCGTTGACGCCCGATGTCGAAGTTGCCCCATTTCGTCTTGGCTTCGACGACGGCTTCGCGCAGCGCGCCCAAGCCGCTGGTGTCGCCCGCCCAGGAGTCTTCACCCGTTCCCGACAGATAGTTGATTTGTGCCTTCACACGCACGTTTTCGTTCACCTGGGCGGCGACGTTCAGCGTGAAGTCAAGGTAGCCGAACTTGTCTTCAGGGAAGTCAAATTCGTCAAATCCTGACTTGATGGGGTCGAACCCACTCGGACCGAAGTGACCCAGCGTTTGAGCAATATGAGTGTTGAAGCCGCCGCGAGCGAGCAGGGAGCCGCTAAACTGAATGCCTCTGCCCACGCCCGCGCCGCCCTTGACGGCATCCTCAACCGCCTTCAGCCGCTTGTCAATGTCCGCCAGTTTGACGCCTTGCGACGCCAGTTCCTGACGCATCTCACGGGAGAGCGCGTCGAGGGCTTCCCGCAGTTCCCGACGGGTCACTTCCCCAGGCGGCCCAGGAGGACCTTGCGGACCCGCCGGACCAGGGGCACCGTCACGACCAGGAGGACCTGCCGGACCTGCCGGACCGGGCGCACCGGGCGTACCAGGAGAGCCCGCAGGACCCGCAGGACCCGCAGGACCCGCAGGACCCGCAGGACCCTGAGGTCCAGGTGTCTTTCCAATCTTGTCCAGCGCCCGCGCCAAGGCTACAGCCATCTCGTAACGCGTCATGGTCTGTTTCCCTTTATACGTGCCATCGGGATAACCTTCGAGAATGCCCATCTCCGCCAGGCGACGAACGTATTCGTAAGCCCAGTGGCTCGTAGGCACATCCTTGAAGGTGCCTTGCGCGAACACCGGCGCGGTGGACAGCGTCATTGTCACACCGAGCATTACGGCTAATTTGCGCATTGTCAACTAACCTCCTTCAATTCTGTGATGTGATGGTGTTACGACCCCCCGAATCAATTCGGGGATACGGCTATCTTGCAGAGCAACATGAGGCGGCGTATGCAGGAGGTCAGATGACGAGTGTCCGTGTTTCCTCGCTTTCCTCCTGCTAACTGCATATCACGTGGCTCTGCCGTCACAATGCTCCGCAGACCACACCGACTGATTCAGTGCCTCACCTCCTTCTTCCATTTCGGATTTTGGATTTTGGATCTGAGGAATCGGTGTGACTTGGCGAGCATGAGACTTCTGGTGGTATGAATGATTGCTACGCGGGACAAAACGACGTTTACCTAACTTGTCAAAGAACGACTAACACGGCGAGTCGCTTCTTAATTATAACAGGTAAGGCCAGAAAATTCTATGTTGTGATGAAAAAAAACAATCGTTGGCGTCACTATCTCCGCTGCAGCCATCTCTGCCGCCGGCGATGGCTTCACTGCGCTCGCAATGACACTTGCGTGTGGAGGGGATGGCTTCGCTCCGCTCGCCATGACGGAGTTTAGGCGTTAAAAAACATTCGGAGGCGCTTGTAGGGGCGGCGCGTCCCT
>JANWYM010000650.1 GCA_025055355.1 Abditibacteriales bacterium | reverse complement strand
TGGGCGACAACTCGCGCACCGCCCGACGCACCGTGCGCCGCCGCTCGCGTGCTTCCAGCACCGCTTGCGGATTGCCGATGAGCGCGGCGGCGGGCATCGCGGGGTCGTCGAGCGAGTCCGTCTCGGGAGGGTGGCGCGACTTTGCGTTCAGCGCGGCGTTGATGGTGATGCGGCGCAGCCATGTCGCAAACAGACAACCGCCGCGAAACGACGGCAGCGAACAGAAGGCGCGGACGAAAACATCGGTCACCAGTTCTTCGGCGTCATCGGCGTCTTCGACGAACCGCAGCGCGATGCGGAAGATGGCAGCGCGATGTTTGAGAAAAAGGTTCTCATAGGCGCGAGCATCTCCCTGCCGCGCCAACGCTACCCATTCAGCATCAGGATCCAGCGCGCTCGCGTCCTCTCGCTTCCCGACCAGCGTCCGCGTATCCATGAAGGCACCTTCGCGCACAAGTCACCTCCGTCGCGGAGCGACGGGCGCTTATGTTACCCCGCCATAAGATTATGACACAACAAAGGGGAAAAACCTTCGGTCGAACGGCAGAAAGTTCAGAGGGAAGAAGGCGGATGTCACGGGCGGGGGAGAATCTGCACGGCACGCGCGCGGTGACCTGCTTCGTCTTGGGCGAGGAGTTCCAGCAGATACGCGCCGCGCGGGAGGGTTTCGCCTCTTTGTCCCTTACCGTCCCAAGTAAGCGTGTGAGCCCCGGCGGCGGCTTGCCGCACACCGAGTTGACGCAGGACTTTGCCCGTTGGGCTGAGGATGCGGGCGGCGACCCGCGCGGGACGGTTGAGGCGGAAGAGAAAGACGCTCATCGCGCCGCCCTGGACGCCCAGGGCTTTGACCTCCAAGCGCGGGGCGGGTTGTCCTCCCCCGCTGACATCCCGCAGACTCTGGCGTTTGCGGTTGCGCACCCGTTTGCCTTCGACGGTCACCGTGCCGGCGGCGAGGGAGGTCTCTTGCTCTTGGGTGTCGCGGGCGTGGAGAACGACGGTGTGCGACTGGGCGGTTTTGCCTTTGTTGCGGGGGGCTTTCCAGGTGGCGGTGTAGATGCTACCGTGGGCGGTGAGGGGAACGCGGACGCTGCTATTGATGATCGCCCATACCGCGACAACGCCTTTGTCATCGGTGACGATGGCGCGCAGGGTGACGTTGCCGCCTTGACGGGGCAACGTGGTCGGCTGGAGGAAGGGGTTGGTGATGACAGGGGGCGTATCCGTCGGCGGGGGCGGCGGAGGCGGCGGAGGCGGCGGGGGCGGCGGCGAGGTGGGAAGCGTGACACGCCCGTTGAGCGTGGTGACCGGGAGGCGCGCTGCCTGCTCGTCGAAGAGTAGGGCTTCAGTGATTTCCAGCGTGCTCGACGCGCCGTCGGCGGCGGTGGCGTTGACGACAAAGTGGAGGTTGACCAGGGCGCCGGAGCCACCGTTGAGGGCGGTGCTGCGGGCGAGGGCGAAGCGTAGCCGTCCAGCGGTGGCGTCGTTGGCATTGACCGTCAGGGCGAAGCCCGTCGTGAGCGCGGTCGTTGTCACCAGCGGCGGAGTCGCCTTCAGCAACGCGGGGTCGAAGCGCACCGTGAAGTTCCCGCCCGCGACGCGCGCCGCGTCGTTGAGGGTCAACGGCACGGTCAGCGTCGCTCCTTTCTGTGCCTCCAGCGTCGGCAGGCTGACTTGCCGCGTCCCCTGCGCGTCACCGAAAACAGGCAGCAGCAGGACAGACCCCAGCAGGGCGAGAAACCCTTTTCCTCTGTTGACGAGTTTCTTAAAAGCAATCATCTCTAAAACGTTGGAACGTTGGCACGTTGACAGGTTGGCACGTTGGCAGGTTGAAACGTTAGAACGTTGGAATGTTGGAACGTTGAAACGTTCTAACCTGCCAAAGTGCTAACGTGCTAACGTGCTAACGTGCCAACGTGCCAACGTGCCAACCCTACCGAAGAGTGATAGCGCGCACGGCGCGCACCGTTTCTCCTTCCCCATCGCGGGCGATAACCTCAAAGAGATAGATGCCGCGTGGGACGGGGGCGCCGTTCTGGGCTTTGCCGTCCCAGAGCAAGGTGTTGATGCCTTTCTCAGCGGGGCGGGGCGGCTGCACGAATAGGAGTTTGCCTGTCGGGCTCATCACCCGCGCCTGCACAGTAGCAAGGCGGTTGAGCAGGTAGGCAAAGCGCACCACGCGCCCTCTCTCGCTGCCCGCCGCTGTCGCTTGGAGGGCAATGAGTTGCAGTTTGCCTTCCGCGCTTTGCGAGACCTCGATACGGAAGCGGCGCGCCGCGATGCGGTCGGTGATGGATTCCGCGACGGCGTCGCGGGCGACTCTGAAGGTGAAAGCGGTGGTCGTGCGCATGAACTGCCGTTTGCCTGTCTCGATGTCCACGAGGTAGGCGCGCAGGGATCTGGGCAGCGTCCCCATGCCGTCCCACGTGAGGGTGACCTCAGCGCCGGGTTGGTTGGTGGTGACGATAAACTCCCACGCTGTGGCGTTGGAGGCGCTACCGACGGTGGATGGCGGGCGCAGGTCCCACGCCAGCCGCTGCGCCGCCTCGTTTTTCCCCTCCGCAACGAAGGCGACATCTACAAACGGACGACCGCTCTGCACAGGGGGCGCCTTTTTGACCTGCAAGCCGCCGGGGAAGCGGTCGGTGACGCCGAAAAAGTTGTCAACGGATTGCGCTGCATCCGTCCGCGCCTGCAGAGCGACCCGCCAGTTGTTCAACGTGGGTTTGACAGGGCGGCGGCGCGTCGTGGCGTGCTCGGCTCGCGCCTG
>JANWYM010000064.1:6136-12595 GCA_025055355.1 Abditibacteriales bacterium | reverse complement strand
TCGCTGGCGGACGATTACCCGGTGTCATTCGCGGTTAGAGAGGAGGGGCTGACGGGGGACATCCCCCCGTTCGGGGAGAGGGTGTTTGAGTATCGCGTCACGCCGCCGCAGCGAGGGCGGTATGAATTTGGCGATATTCACGTCCGTCTGGAGAGCGGTTGGCGGTTGGCGACGCACCAGTTTGCGGTTGCCGCGCGGCAGGAGGTGCGCGTCTTCCCCAACTTGAAAGGGATCGCTCGGTATGAAGCGATGTCGCGCCAGAGCCACCTGTGGGAGTTCGGGCTGCGTCCATCGCGTCGCGTCGGGCAGGGGACGGAGTTTGAGCGGCTGCGTGAGTATGCGCCTGACGACGAGTATCGCCAGATTGACTGGAAGGCGACGGCGCGGCGCCGCAAGCCGATCTCGCGGGTTTACGAGTTGGAAAAGAGTCAGAACGTTTTGTTGTGCCTCGATGCAGGGCGCATGATGGCGGCGAAGGTCGGCGGGCTGGCGAAGTTAGATTACGCCATTAACGCCGCCCTGATGCTGGCGTATGTCGCGCTGAGTGGCGGCGACAAGGTGGGGCTGACGGTTTTCTCCCGTCAGGTCGACGCCGCGCTCCCGCCCCAGCGGGGGCGACAGCAGTTCTATCGCTGCCTGGACCTGCTCTACGCCGTGCAGCCCGAACTATGCTACGTCAACTACAAGGCGGCATTACAGCACATCGCACGGCACAACAAGCGACGGTCGCTCATCGTGATTTTCACCGACCTGCTGGACGAGGAGACGTCTCAAGAACTCGTTGAATACATTCGCCTGCTGCGTCCCACGCACCTGCCGCTGTGCGTGACGCTCAGCGATGTGAACATCGTCGCTCTCGCGGAGACCGTGCCGCGCGAACCCGCAGACGTTTACGCGCGCGCTGCCGCGCTGGAACTCCTGCACGAGCGCAAGCGTTTGCTGGACCGTTTGACGCAGCAGGGGGTGCTGGTCCTCGACCGCACCCCCGATGCGATTTCTGTCGCCGTCGTCAATCGGTATTTAGAGTTGAAGGCGCGACAGGTCATCTGAGAGAGAGGCCATTGACCTTGCTGGCTACTGTTTGAGCAACCTGACGCTGCGGGAGGGCGACGCTCCGGCGGAGCCCACAGTTCCATCGGCAGTGCCTGCCTCGGTGGGAGCCTCACCCTCCCGAAAAGGAGGACTTCATGCCACGTATCAACCGAGCGATTGAACTGTTAGAACAGGGGCAGCCGATTTACTACACGGGTGCGGGGGAGTTGAGTTACGAGGGCGGAAAACACGCCGCGCAGACGTGGGCGGACTATCTGCTGGTGGAGATGGAGCATAGCCTGTTTGACCTGCGGGGGTTGCAGGCGTTCATGCGCGGGCTGGTGGACGGCGGGCCGACGCGCAGCGGTCATCGCACGCCGGCGGTCGTCGTCACCCTGCCGACGGATGGCACCGACGAGGCGGTGATGCGCGCTAACGCTTGGATGGTCAAACAAGTCCTCGCGCGGGGTGTGCATGGGATTTTGCTCTGCCACGCGGAGACGCCGGAGGCGGTGCGGGCGTTCGTCGAAGCGGCGCGGTATCCGTTTCAGACCCTTGGCGTCGGGGAGGGGTTGGGCGTCGGGCGGCGCGGCAGCGGCGGGCAGGCGGAAGCGGCGGCAATTTGGGGCGTGTCGGTGCAGGAGTATCTGCGTCGCGCCGACGTGTGGCCCTTGAACCCCGAAGGTGAAATCATGCTCGGCTTGAAGATCGAGAACCGCCGCGCGCTGGCTAACGCGGAAGCCAGCCTCAAGGTGCCGGGGATTGCGTTCGCGGAGTGGGGACCGGGGGACATGGGGATGTCGTTCGGCTATCCTGACCAGCACGACCCGCCCTATCCGCCCGAAATGCAGGCGGCGCGGCTGCGGGTGATGTCCGCGTGCCAAGCGGCGGGGGTTTACTTCCTCAACAGCGTGCGCCCCGACAACGTGACGCAGATGATTGATGAGGGCGTGATGATCTGTTCCGGCGGGGGCGCGGAAGCCGCCAACATCGGGCGGCAGTATACGAAACGCACGATGCCCTGGTGAGGGAGGCAGCGATGGACCCCAAACCGCGCCCCAATCACCGGCAATACATCGAGACGCTCCGGAGGATGACGCCTGAGCAGAGGCTCCGTCAATCCTTTGAACTGTCGGCGTTCGCTCAGCAACTTTTCATGCATGGCTTGCGGAAGCGGTTCCCCGATTTGACGGCAGAGGAGTTCAAGAAACTCCTGCTGAGGCGTCTGGAAAAATGTCACAACAGGAACTACTGAAACGGGTAATTCAAGCCCTCGAGGACGCGAGCATCGAGTATATGGTCACAGGCTCGACGGCGTCCAGTTTGCAAGGAGAACCGCGTTCGACGCACGATATAGATTTGGTCGTTACGATTGAAAGGTCCGCTGTCAAGAAACTGCTTGACGCCTTCCCCCCGCCCGATTTCTACTTAACCGAGGACAGCATCCTCGACGCGCTGAGTCGGCAGGGGATGTTCAACCTCATTGACTTGAACGAAGGCGCAAAAGTAGACTTCTGGATTCTCACCGGCGACGCCTTTGATCAATCGCGTTTTGCGCGGAGGTATGTTGAGGAAGTGATGGGGTTCAGACTGTGGGTGTCCAGCCCAGAGGATACCATCTTAGCGAAACTGAGGTGGGCGAAGTTGTCAGGCGGTAGCGAAAAGCAATTCACGGATGCGCTGCGCGTGTATGAAGTGCAATACGGGAGATTGGATATGGACTACCTCCATCACTGGGCGAAAGAACTCGGCGTTGAGAATATATGGCAAAGGCTCCAGGAAGAAGCAGAGATTGTGTAGTCGCTGGACACCGCCATGTGGTAAGACAGCCATAACAACGCCAGCCCCGCTGGCGCGACAACGAAAGGAGCGAAGAGTTTTGAGAATGCGAGTTGTATTGTCAGTGATTGCCGTTGTGATGGGAGTGGGTCAATATGGGTTCGCCCAAGGAGCGTGGAAGGAGTTCCGCGCGCCCGCCGGGGGTTTTTCTGTCGAGATGCCCGGCACGCCGAAGGAAGACAAGCAGGTTTTAGACACGGCGGTTGGGAAGGTTGACCTGTTCACATTTTTGCTGGAAGTGAAGGACGTCGTCTACCTGGTGAGTTACAACGATTATCCCTCCGACACCCTCAAAAACTCCCCCTCCAGCAAAGTGCTGGACGACTGGCGCGACGGGTTTGCCAAGGGCGTCAAGGGCAAGGTGCGGAGCGAGAAGTATATCACGCTCAAGAGCAATCCCGGTCGCGAGGTGATTGTTGATGCGCCCAATGACCTCGTCTTCAAGGTGCGGGCGTATCTGGTGAAGCAGCGGCTCTATCAGACGCTCGTCGCCGCGCCTAAAAACCTGGAGTCCTCTCCCGATGCCACCAAATTTCTGGACTCGTTCAAACTGCTCACCGTCGAGACGGACAGTTGGAAAGAGTTCCGCTCGCCAGCCGGACGTTTTTCCGTGCGACTGCCCGGCGCGCCGAAAGAGGACAAGCAAGCCATTGACACCGCCGCCGGGAAAATTGATATGTTCCTGTTTACCTACGAGGTCAGCAACGATGTCGCTTACCTTATCATATATAGCGACTATCCTGAAGACCTCATTGTCAACGCGGATAAGACGAAAATGCTGGACGGCGCGCGTGACGGAGCGGTGAAAAACGTCAAGGGCACATTGCGCAGCGAGAAGAACATTTCCCTCAGCGGCTGGCTGGGCAGGGAGATTGTCATAGACACGCCAGACGACCCAGCCAGCACCATCAAGTCCCGCATGTATCTCGTGAAGAATCGGCTGTATCAGGTGATGGCAGTTATGCCCAAAGGCAAAGAAACGTCCAAAGACGTGGATAAGTTTCTGGACTCGTTCAAATTGACGCCGTGAGCTCCTCACATCTGCGCTGACGCCACCGCCGCCCGCAAGCCGAGCAGGTAACTTTGAACGCCAAACCCCGCAATCTGCCCCTTGCACACGGGCGCGATAACGGAGTGCCGCCGGAACTCCTCGCGGGCGTGGACGTTGGACAGGTGAACCTCCACCGTCGGCTTGTTCACAGCGGCGATGGCGTCGCGCAAGGCGATGCTGTAATGCGTGAGCGCGCCGGGGTTGATGACAATCGCATCCGCCCACGCGCGCGCGTCGTGCAGGGCGTCCACCAAAACCCCCTCGTGGTTCGACTGCACGATGCGCACCTCGACGCCTAACTCCTGGGCTAACGACTCAATCTGACGATTGACGTCCTCCAGCGTCGTCGTTCCGTAAACCGACGTTTCGCGCTCGCCCAACAGGTTCAGGTTGGGTCCATGCAAAACGAGTATCCTCACCGCTTCTCCCCTTTCACGCCTCACGCATCCTCTTCCGCTCGCTCCTGCTGCGCCTGCTTGGTGGCTTCGGCGGCTTGCTCCTTCTCGCCCCGTTGCGCGTAAACTTTCGCCTTCTGCTCCCACAACTCGCCCCGCAACTGGCGGATGTCCGACGGCGGGGGCGCCTGAACGGGAACGCCCGCTGCGCGTAACTTCGACCAGAACTGACGCTCTTTGTCCAGCGCGCGCTGCGTGAGGTCTAATCCCTGTTCAATCCAGCGCAGGGCGTCGTCGTATCTTGTCATCTCCGTATCTATCTGGCTCAGATACAAATAGGCGCGGGCGTAGTTGATGTCCACCAAGTCTGAGAGGGCGGAATACTTACCGTAAGGGGCGTTGGCTAAATGGGCGACTTTCAGGAAGTCCACCAGTGCAGCGGTGCGGTTCTTGAAATCCAGTTCAATCTTCCCGCGCCGCACCAACACGCCGACGTCGCGTGGATGCCGTCGCAGGGCGCGGGTCAGCACGGTGCGCTCTCTTTCTGGCTCATGCACCTGACGCCAGAAGTCCGCGAGCCGCTTATAAGGGCGCACATCCGTCGGCGCGAGCGCGATGGCGCGTTCAAATGCCGCCACCGCTTTGCGCCGCACCGCCGCGTCCCGCGTGGCGAGGTATGCCGCCGCGTAACAGTAGGCAAGTTGCAGATGGTTCTCGACGGCAGAGGGGTCAAGGGAGACCGCCTGCCGTGCTTCTTCCACCGCCGCGCGCAAGTTGCGAGCGGACAGCCGCACCTCCGACTCCACCCGCGCTCTTTCCGCCGCGACCTGACGCTGCATCGTAGCGTTCAAGAGCAAACAAACCGCCACCAGCACCCCAAACCCCACGCGACGCCGAACGGACAGTGACCAGCGACCAGCGACCAGCGACCAATTCCCCAATTTCCCAATTCCCCAATTCCCCAATTCCCATCGAACACCGGTCATCGGACATTGGACATTTGCGATGGCGGCGCACGCCAGAAAAGTCAGCGTGATGGGCGTGACGTTCCAACTGTAATCCACGAGGTTGTGGAGAGCAAACCCAACGATGGCAACGAGAAGGGCGAGGAGCAGCGGGCGGCTTTCGGCGGTCGCGCCGCGCAAGCCTTTCCACGTCAGCACGGTCACGGACACCATCAACCACAGGAACGCCGCACCGCCGACGACGCCTGTTTCAGCCGCGAACTGAAGATAGGTCTGATGGGCGGCGCGCGTGAAACCCGTCTCGGTGAACTGCGGGCAGATGTATTCAAACGTTCCGATGCCCGTGCCGTTGAACGGATACGCTGCCGCCATCTTCGCCGTGCCCTTCCACGTAAACCAGCGGAACATGATGGAATTCAACTGCTCCCCCTGCGTCAGGCCCACCAACCGCACGCGCAGGGGAACGGAGAGGACGGCGATAGCGATGAGCACGACAACAACACCAATGGGCAGGGCACGACGCAGCCTCAGAGGGAGATGGGGCATGGAGCGCAGCAAACCCACAAAGCCCACGATGACCGCAGCGAAAAACGCCAACCAGCCGCCGCGCGACCCAGACAGCCCCAGCGCGTAGAGCATGAGCAAGGCAGCCATCACGGGGAACGCTTCGCCCACCGCCAGCACAACAGGCAGGCGCGGCGAGTCGCGCAGAGCCCTCCGAAGCCCACTACGCAGGTAAACAACGATGCCTACCGTGAGCGGCAGCGCGAGCATCAGATAGCCCGCAAAGAGGTTCTGACTGACGAAGAACGAAAACGGACGCCACGCGAGGTCTGGACTGGCTTTTTGCTGGTAAATGCCGACGACGGCTGCCCACGTGCCGCCTACGACGATAGCGCCCATCAACGTCACGATGCGATGAACGTTCGAGCAAAGTTGGACGGTCAGGAAGAACAGACTGGCTACCGTCAGTAGCCGCAGAAACTCGTGCAGGCTTGCCCGCCAAAAAACCGTATCCAGCAGGGAAAACGCGCACGCCGCCAGCAGAAGAAGCAGAGGTAAGAAAAGCGCGCTGCGCTGCCACCGCAGTTGAGGATCGAGGAGGAACCGCGCACCGTAGAGAACCAGCAGTGCGGACGTGATCATCAGCAGCGATGAGAAGAGGCTCAGGTCAAGG
>JANWYM010000064.1:0-6126 GCA_025055355.1 Abditibacteriales bacterium | reverse complement strand
AATCCATCCTGCCCAGATAAAACGGCGCGATGGCAAGCAACACCCACAACGCTCCGAAGCATGTCCAATCCAGCGAGCGGTCGGCAAGCACCAGCCGCCGCGCGCGTGCCTGAGCGGGCGACGCCACCTGCGCCGGAGGGTGAGAGCGTCGTTGAGTTGTTGGGGTGGAACGACGAGACACGATTCCATCATAGTTGATAGCTGATAGTTGGTCCATCGCCCAGACTCATCAACCGTCAACCATGTCGTTTTCGCCACGCCGTCACGCTGAGGTTGTAAGCCAGCCGCGTGAGCGCGCCGACGGCACGGGCGGCGAGTCCCAGAAAAACAACGGGCAGCAACAAAGCCGACGCGCCTCGGCAGTTGTGCTTGAGGTAGTAGCGCCACATGGACTTGTGCCGCTCGACGATCATCCGCGCCTGACATTGGTTGCTGCTGCCGCCGATGGCGTGCGTGATGACGGCGTGGGGAACGTAGTACACTTTCCAACCGTGTTGGTGCATTCGATAGCACCAGTCCACGTCCTCGCAATACATGTAAAAACCTTCATCCAGCAGCCCAACGCTTTCCAGGACCTCGCGCCGCACCATCAACGCCGCGCCCGATAACCAATCCACCTCCCGCTCAACGGTGTGGTCCCAGTCGGTCATAAGGTATTGGCGCACGAAGCGATTGCGCGGAAACAGCGCGCCCAAGGGCGTCTGGCGGAAGAACCCTGCGCCCAACGTCGGAAAGGCGCGACAGGAGAACTGCAAACTCCCGTCGGAGTTGAGCAAGCGCGGGCCGACTGCCCCCGCGTCGGGATGCTGCTCCATCCACGCCACCAGTCGCTCCAGAGCGTCCCCGTGCACAATCGTATCGGGGTTGAGCAGAAGGATGTATTTGCCCCCCGCCTCACGGATGGCTTGGTTGTTCGCCCGCGCAAAGCCGATGTTGGTGGGATTGACGATGAGGCGCGTTTGTGGGAATGCGTCGGTGACCATCTGCGCGCTGCCGTCGGTGGAGGCGTTGTCCACGACGATGACTTCGTAGGTGATGTTACGTTTCACCGCAAACAACGACTGAAGACAGCGGCGCAAATCGTCGCGGGCGTTCCAGGTCACGATGCACACGGACAGGTCGCCCGTGATGGGAGATGCAGAAGGCACAAGATGGTCACGCGCAATGGCGGTCAGTTCATCGGGCATAAAGCATCCTTCAACTTTGCGCTTGAGGTTCACCGCTTGGCGGCGGCAGTTCGGCTTCCTCAATGAGCATGACGGGAATTCCGTCGCGCACCGGATAACGCTTGCCGCACTTTTGGCACACCAAACGCTGCTGTGCCTCCCACTCCTCCAAATCCCCGTGACAGTCCGGGCAGACGAGAATCTCCATCAATTTGGGATCAATCAGAGGCATGACCTCGCCCCTTTCTGGTTCGACGCTGAGAGCCTCTCCGAAAACCGCGTAGCGCCGACGTCCTGTCGGCACTTTAGGCAGGCTGGCAGCCTGGGCTACGCGGTTTTCGGATGGACGCTTATTGTAGCGCAACACACGGGGCAACGCAAGTTTGACAGCAACGCCTCGCCGTGTTATGCTGAATGCACGCTACACGATAGGATACCGAAATGGCGCAGACGTTCCACATTCTTTTTATCACCGACCGCTTCCCGCCGCAGTTGGGCGGGGTGGCGATTTCGTCGGAACGGTTGACGCGGCTGCTGGCGGAGCGGGGGCACGTCGTTCACGTTTTACATCTCGGCGCGAACGTGGAGCCAGCCGCCGTGCAGAGCCAACGCGAGGGCAACGTGATGGTGCATCGGCTGGGCGCGCTGGAGTCGCCGGATGTCACCCTGCCATTGGCGGACAACGTGATTGCGCACCTGCACAAGCGCGTGGGCTTCCAGATTTTTCACGGGCACTCCCTCACACCGGCGGGCTACCTGGCGGCGTTCCATGCGAAGTTATTCCTCTAAGTTTACGACAAATTGCAGCGCTGCCGAGCGGAACAAACGGCGAGCGCATACGGTAGCGTCCTGTCAGAGACGCGCCGCCTCCACCAATGCCCCCGAACAGCGGTGAGTTGTCAGTTTGGCGGAATGCCCCCCTTCTCTCCTTCCCGTCTTTTGATGAAGGCAGTCTATCGTACTTGTGAGGTTGACTCAAATATGCCGCTTGACAACCCGCACAAAAAGTTCTAAACTGTGGACAACACAAAGGGTCGCTGTCAATGGATTCTTGAAGCGGATTAAACGGATTATGTCGCGTCTGCCGCAAGGCGATCCGCTTAATCCGTTACTGAAATCCGTTGACAGTATTCGCTGCCGAAATCTGCTGCCGATGACCTTTTGATGAGGAGAGCGCCGGTGAACGCATACGACGTGGTAATTTTGGGCGGCGGACCGGGCGGCTACGTGGCGGCGATCCGCGCCGCGCAACTCGGTCTGCGAGTCGCCCTGGTGGAAAAGGACAATCTGGGCGGGGTGTGTTTGAACTGGGGCTGTATCCCGACGAAGGCGCTGCTGCGCAGCGCCGAGGTGTTGTCGCTGTTGCGCCGCGCCAAAGAGTTTGGGATTGCGGTGGACAACGTGCAAGCCGACGTTGGCGCAGCAGTGGAGCGCAGTCGCAAGATAGTCGAGCGGCTGGTGAAGGGCGTTCAGTTTTTGATGCAGAAAAACAAGGTGGAGGTGATCACGGGCGAAGGTTATTTGATGGGAACTCATCGCGTCGGCGTGCGCGGGGGGCAATCGCTGGAGGCGAAGAACATCATCCTCGCCACGGGCGGACGTCCGCGCGCCCTGCCCGGCTTGGAGGTGGACGGCGAGACCGTGCTGACCAGCCGCGAAGCGATGATGTTGAAAGAGAAACCCCAGCATCTCGTCATCATCGGCGGCGGTGCCATTGGCTGCGAGTTCGCTTACTACTTCAACGCTTACGGCAGCAAGGTCACGATAGTCGAGATGATGCCGCACTTGCTACCGCTCGAAGACGAAGAGATCAGCGCGGAGTTGGAGCGCAACTTTTTGAAGCAGGGTGTTAAATTTCTGACGAGGAGAGCGTTTAAGAGACTGGAGAAGGTCAACGGCAACCTGCGGGTCACGCTCGCGCCCGCGTCGGGCGAGCCGGGGGAGGATGTGACGCTGGAAGCCGACAAACTGTTGGTCGCCGTCGGGGTGCGGGGGAACATCGAGAACATCGGCTTAGAGAACGCGGGCGTCGTCACGACAGAGCAGGGGTTCATCGCGGTCAACGCGAAGATGCAGACGAACGTTCCCCACATTTACGCCATTGGGGACGTGACGGGCAAACTGCCGCTGGCGCACTGCGCCTCGGCGCAAGGGGAAATTGCGGCGGAAACGATTGCTGGCTTGGAAACGAGGCCGCTGGTTTACGAGGACATCCCGCGCGCCACCTACTGCCAGCCGCAGGTGGCGTCGGTCGGCCTGACCGAAGCCCAAGCGCGTGCGCGCGGCTACGCGGTGAAGGTCGGCAAGTTTCCGTTTCGCGCTTTGGGGAAGGCGTTGGCGATGGGGGAGCATGAGGGATTTGTCAAGGTCGTGGTCAACGCGGAGTTCGGCGACCTGTTAGGGGCGCACCTCATCGGCAGCGAGGTGACGGAACTGCTGCCGGAGGTGACATTAGCGCGCGCCTTAGAGGTGACGGGGGGCGAAATCGGTCGCACCGTCCACGCCCACCCCTCCTTAGCGGAAGCCCTCATGGAAGCAGCCCGCGCGGCGGAGGGAGCGGCGATTCATTTGTGAAGCGTAATGCGTCATGCGTAATGCGTAAGTTGCACACATCACGCATCACGCTTCTCGTCATCTGAGGTGAGGCGTCATGCCTCGCATTAGAGTTCTACTGGCGGAGGACCAGCCGCTCCTGCGGCGGCTGATGGTAGAGCATCTGAGCCGCGCGCAGGATATTGAGTTGGTCGGTGATACGGGGGACGGACGCGAAGCCGTGCGGCTGGCGGAGCGCACGCGCCCGGACGTCGTGCTGCTGGACTATGACCTACCCCTGCTCACGGGCGGCGATGCGGCGCGGTTGATTCGCCAGAAGTGTCCCCAAGCCCTGATTGTGATATTGTCGAACTTCCCCTCTACGGAGTTGCCATGGGTTGACCACTGGCTCAGAAAAGACGAGGTGGAACACATGAGCGCGACGGTGTATCAACTCGTGGAGCAGCGCCAGCGCGCTCGCTGCGCCGCCGCGCCCTCTCCCGTTCAGTGGGCGGACTTGACGGAAGGACAGCAGAACGCCCTGCGGCTTCTCGTGACGGAGAACCTGTCCAACAAAGAGATTGCCGCTCGCCTCTCCCAGATAGAACATGCTCGCATCTCGGAATCGGCGGTCAAAAAACGGTTGGAACAGATCATGAACAAATGGCAGGTTGATCCCCGCAAGCGCACCTGCCTCGTTCAGGTGGCGCTGGCGCGACTGCGCGGTAATGCGGGCATAGTCACGAAAGTCCCCCCGAAAATGTAGCCCACTGTCACGAAAGTCCCTATCCATCGCTCATCACATAAGAGATAATATACATGAGAACGTGGATACCCAGTCTTTGTCTTAACCTGATTGGTCGCTTCTGGTTGCCTTGCCTTATCCACGGTAGGATAAATCAAGCCAGAGGAACCGAAACCTCGCCACCATGAGAGAAGGTTGGGTATCCCGCACATATCCTGAAACTCCATGACCTTTTTGGATTTGGTCAGGCTCACGCCGTTGATGCGACTCACCGGCGGCAAGGCGGAAACGGCGATAGGTCTCATAGATGGACCCGTGGTCATGGGGCATCCGGATTTGGCAACTGAACGTATCCGTGCAGTTCCCGGGGGAAGGCGTAGCCAGTGCGCGGAGGTCCGCAGCGCTGCCTGTCTGCACGGGACTTTTGTGGCGGGTATTCTGTGTGCCCACCGACATTCTGCCGCCCCCGCAATCTGTCCCCAATGCACCCTGCTGGTGCGCCCCATTTTTGCGGAAAGCGTGTCCGCCAACGCGGTGATGCCCAGCGCCGCTCCGCCGGAACTCGCCGAGGCGATCTTTGAAACGGTTGAAGCCGGCGCGCGCGTGCTGAACCTGAGCGTGGCATTGACGCTGACGTCCATGTCAGACGAATGCACGGTAGAAGAGTCCTTGAACTATGCGGCGCGGCGCGGCGTCATAGTAGTCACTGCGGCGGGGAACCAGGGCGCGGTAGGAGGTTCGGCGCTGACCCGCCATCCCCACGTCATTCCCGTAGCGGCGTGCGACAGACAGGGTAGACCTCTCTACCTGTCCAATCTGGGGCGTTCCATCGGACAGCGCGGGGTGCTGGCTCCCGGCGCGGGGGTGACCAGTGTGGGCGCGGACGGCCAACCGCTGACGATGAGTGGCACGAGCGCGGCGGCGCCGTTTGTGACGGGAACCATTGCGCTGTTGTGGTCGTTGTTTCCGTCGGCGACGGCGGCAGAAGTCAGATGGGCGGTGACCGCGGCGAGCAAAGCGCGGCGCACAACGATCGTGCCTCCCTTGTTGGACGCATGGGGCGCTTATCAGTCGCTGCTCGCAGCCAATCGGAGGTGAAGCGGTGAGGAAGGAAAGGACCAAAAAACAGCAAACGGTCAGGGGTGCCCCCCAACCCTATCGCCTCCGTCTGCCGGGGTTCGTGAGCGATGAGGACATCGGATTGGGGGACGTCATCAAGCGGGCGACCTATGCGCTCGGATTCAAACCTTGCGGCGGCTGCGAGCGCCGCGCCGCCGCGCTGAACCGCTGGCTGGTTTTCACAGGTCGGCGATGAGTTGACAGTCGAAAGGAGCAGCGTTCATGGAATCATCGGAAGTCGTAGAACAATCGGCAGCCTCTGCCGGTGATGTGTCGTGCGCCACCTGCCCTGCCGCCCCTGCCTTCGTTTATGCGCTGGGCAGAGTGGAGCCGCGCTTCCCCAGTCTGGGCGTGGAGAAAGAGTTCGTCCAAGCCACCGGGCGGGCGGACACGGCGGGATTGACCGACCGTGAGGCGCTGCACAGCGTTCTGTCACAGCCGCAGAACCGTTATCTGGCGCGGCAGATGTGCTGGGTATTGACAATTGAAGGCATCGAGACCTATCTGCTACGCCCCCGCGACCCGGTGGATTTCAGCCTGCTGGTGGAAGCCGTGCGCCCAACG
>JANWYM010000649.1 GCA_025055355.1 Abditibacteriales bacterium | reverse complement strand
CAGCGGCGTGAGCACGTTCGCGTCTACCACCGTGTCGTTGTTGAGGATAAAAACATAATCGCTCCCGCGTGCCTTCGCGTAACGGATACCGACGTTATTCCCCTCCGCGTAACCGAGGTTGTCACTGTTCTGCAAAATTACCAGCTCGGGATACGCCTGCCGAATCGCCGCTACCGAGTCATCAGTTGAGGCATTGTCCACCACGATGATCTCGAAGTTGGGATAGTCCACGCGGCGCAGCGATTCCAGACACTCCAAAGTATCGGCTTTGCCGTTCCAGTTGAGGACGAGGACGGAGACTTGGGGCGCATCGGCGGCTTTCATCAGTATTTATGCGACGTCTCTCGCTGGCGTCAAAGCCCACGATGACACTCGCTGCGCATCCTCGCAGAGAGCCTGAATGATCGTCGGGATGGTGTGTTGTTGGTCGTAGGCGGAGGCAATGAGGGCTTGTGCTCTTGCGCCATACTCACGCCACTGTTGGCGCGCTGCCCATGCGCGCTCTAAGGCATCTGCGACGTCGGCAACCTCGGTTGAATCGGACAACCAGCCGGTCTCCCCCTCCACGACCAGTTCGGGAATCCCTCCGACCGGCGTGCCTACCACCGGTCGGGCGCACGCCATGGCTTCGACCAGCGCATAAGGCGTCCCCTCGCACAAAGAGGGCATCACGAATAAGTCACACTCCCCAATCGCTGTCAGCACATCGTCCGTATTGCCGCACAGTTCCACACGGTCAGCCGGCACACCGTAAAAGGAGACAAGTCGCTCCACCAGTTTCGGTGAATAGCCCCCGCCCTGACACCGCAGCCGCCAATCCCGGTGCTGCCAGCGGCGACTCCCCAAAATCTCCAATAGAATGTGATGCCCTTTCCACATCGGGTCGAACCGCGCCAGATTCAGCAAGCGAGCCGTCCCCTCCGTGCGCACCGGGTGCGTGTGGGACAAAGCCACCGCGCGCTCCACGAACTCGTGGGGAAGGGCGTTGACGGTCATCCAGACGTTATTTAACCGCCGCCCAATCGCCCGCTCGAGGCTCATGCGATTACGTTCGGCGATGCATACGACTCGCTGCGCGCCCTCGACAATCGCGGCGAATCGCTCCGTCTCCGCATCGCTGCGTAAGAAGAACTGTTCAAACGCCTGCTGCACGATGAGCCAATAAGGGACGCTCCGCGTCCGACAGGCGGCGGCGGCGGTCCTCACCATCATCACATCGCTCAAAGTTGCCAGATTGAACCACACCAACGACGGGCGGCAACACCCCAGTACGTTGAGCCAGTAACGTTCCTCCCAGGGCGGCTCCTTTGGTCGCACCGTTCTTCTCAACCGTCGTCCGATGCGCGTCACCAGACCGGGTTCCGCGGAGGGATACCATATCACCGCGACCCCCAGCGACTTGAGATGTTCCGCGCGGGGGCGCATATTGGGATTGTCCGCGAGCATCACGTGACATTCAATACGGTCGCGGAACCTCGCATCCAACACCGTCTCATACCAAAACTTCTCTGACCCACCCCAAAACGGGTAAGTGCTGTAAAAGAGGACGCGCGGGCGACTGGAGTCCATAGAGATCTCCCGTGAGATTTAATGACGCCTCAAAAGCGCTGCTGCCTTTGCCCAGGCTTTGCGGCGGTAAATCGGCAATTTTTCTACCAGCGTCAGCCGCTTGGGGCGTAAATGTGTCAACCTCTCGACGAGAACCTCTATCTGCCGCTCGGCGACTTCCAGGCTGCAGTGCTGTTCGACAAAGCGTCGGCTCGCTACGCTCACCTGACGCCAGAGTTCGTCGTCTTGGCACAACCGAACGATGGCTTGCGCAAACTCATCGGGCGTGTCCGCAATGAAAGCGTGCCTGCCGTGAACCAGACCGATCCCCTCGGCGCCGACCGAGGTTGTCACCGTCGGCACACCCGACGCCAAGGACTCGATCACTTTAGTCTTCATTCCCGCCCCATAGCGCAGCGGCGCGATGGCGACACGGTGGGAGTCTAAATAAGGCGTGACAGATTCCACGCGACCGGTGAGCCTCACTGTCTCTGAGGACAACGCCTGAATTTCAGGGGGCGCATCGCCGCCGACAACAGTAAGGCGAACTTCGGGCAACGCCTTTTTGACCAGCGGCAAAATCTCATCGCAAAAGTAGAGCAACCCGTCCACGTTCGGCGGATGCTTGAACCACCCCACAAACAGGAGGCTGTTCGGCTGCCGTTTTTCGGGGAGAGATTCCCCCCGCACCGCGAACATCACGGGGGCAGTAAAGATCTCAAACGATGCCTCCTGATGAAGCAGCGCCTGTGTCTCGTAGGGCGTGCGCACGATGAGCAAATCGGCTTTCCTATACGCCGCCAACTCGCGTCTGCGGGTGGTCTCCGACTCCGCCAGCATTTGTGCGTCGTTCAACACCTGCGCCATCCGCGCCTCCCGCAGGAAGTGAACATCATGCGTGTCTATGGCGATGGGCAACTGCGGTTGATAGAAGCGGATGTCATCGGCGATCATCTCGCTCACATAATAGAACTCGAGGATGGCAGCGTCGTAACCCCGCGCCAGAAGGTCTTTGAGCGAGCGTTGACGCAACCCGACGACAACCTCAACGCCCAACTGCTCGATAGCTTTCTGGTATTCTTCCTGCTCTTGCGGCGGATGGGGATACAACGCCAACAGGGTGACCTGATGCCGGCGCGCCAGAATGCCCAACAGGGTGTAGATCCAGTAGTCGCCTCCGCTGCGGTTGTAGCCGGGGACGCTGAGGGCGACGACGAGAAGGC
>JANWYM010000648.1 GCA_025055355.1 Abditibacteriales bacterium | reverse complement strand
CGATAACTTCCTCACGAACTCAACATAGTCAGCCGTGTGGACAAGTTGCACCTCGGCTGGGGTCGCTCGGCGTGGCGCGAGATGCCTCACCGCCTCCCACACGCCCGTCTGTTGCAGGTGAGCCACGAGATAGCGCAGACGATGGGCGTTCTCGGGGTGGCTGCCTGTGTCGTGTCGCAGATAATCAGGATGATAAACAAGAGCCGTCTTCATTTTCCCTTCGCTCCACGATTATAATCATTCGGGAACGCAGTGTCAAACGCGGAAATTGACAACATCCGCATCGAGAGATATACTCCGAACTGACACACAGCATCTATCGGAGCGACAGCCAATATGCTCAAAGGGCTTTTCAAGAAAATCAGTCAGGTCTTTACGACGGTCACTCTGGACGAGGATTTCATTGCAGAGTTGGAAGAGACGCTGGTGCTTTCCGACGTGGCGATGGCGACAACAGAGAAGTTGATTGAGTCGCTGCGTCAACAGGTGAAGAAGGAAAGACCGGAAACCATCGAGCAAGCGAAGGCACTGTTCAAGCGCGAAATGGCCCGCGTGTTGGGGACGGAACCCGCGCCGCTGCAGTTCAGCCCGCAGCCGCCGACGGTGTGGCTCATCCTTGGCGTCAACGGCACGGGTAAGACGACAAGCATCGGCAAGTTGGCTAACTTAATGAAACAACAGGGATACCGTCCCTTGCTGGTCGCTGCCGACACGTTCCGCGCAGCGGCGATTGAACAACTGCAAATCTGGGGGCAGCGCGTGGACGCGCCGGTCATCGCTCACCGCCCCGGCGCGGACCCGGCGGCGGTGGTGTTCGACGCGGTGCGCGCGGCGCGGTCGCGGGGGCATGACCTCGTGTTGGTGGACACAGCGGGACGTTTGCACACGAAGCACAATCTGATGGCGGAGTTGGAAAAAGTCTCCCGCGTGGTCGAGCGCGAAACCGGACGCCAGCCCGACGAGAGCCTGCTGGTGTTGGACGCGACGACGGGACAAAACGGTTTAGCGCAAGCCAGCGCGTTCACCCAATCCGTCCCGCTGACGGGCATCATTCTGACGAAATTAGACGGCACAGCAAAAGGCGGTATTGTCATCACCATTGCCGACCAACTGCACCTGCCGGTCAAATTGGTTGGCACGGGCGAGAAGATAGGTGACCTCGCCGTGTTCGACCCGCAGGAATACGTGGAGGCGTTGATGGAATGAAACGTGAGGCGTGAACTTGTAAGGCACGCAGGAGTCCCGAACCGGTGCGGGGTTGACGGCACATCCCCCAACAAGTCGGGGACTCTATCAATGGCGACCGTTTTTGAGTTCACGTTTTACGCTTCGCGAAGACCAGCCATGAAAATTTACATCCTCACCGACCTTGAAGGCGTCGCGGGGGTGAACCGCTGGACGCAGACGCGCGAGGGGGAGACGCCCGAAAAATGGGCAGCCATGAAACTGCTGACGCGAGAGGTCAACGCAGCGATTGACGGCATCCAGGACGCCGCACCCGGGGCAGAAGTCATCGTCTGGGACGGGCACGGCAGTGGTGGGATTGACTTCACGGAAATTCATAAGGACGCCCAGGTTATCTTATACGGGCGGGGCAACAAGCCGCCTTACGGTCTGGACGACACTTTCGACGCGCAGTTTTTCATTGGGCAGCACGCGATGGCGGGCACGCCCGACGCGCCGCTGTGCCACACCTACTCCTCCCGCACGATTGAATACTACAAAATCAACGGGGTATTGATGGGCGAATTTGGCTGCCGTGCGGCGCTGGCGGGCGCGTTCGGCGTGCCGACGGTGTTCCTCAGCGGTGACGACAAAGCCTGCGCCGAAGCGAAGGCGTTGATTCCCAACATTGTCACCGTGGAGACCAAAAAGGGACTGGGCATGGAACTCGCCCTCCATCTGTCCCCGCAGCGGGTGCAGCGCAATATCCGCCTTGCCGCCGCCCACGCCGTGCGCCACCTCCGCGACATCCCGCCGTTCAAAATTGACCCGCCTTACGAACAGGAAATCCGCGTCCTGGACGGCTGCAGCATCGAAGGCTACCTCCAACGCGGCGCGGAGAAAATTGACGAGCGCACAGTGATCAAACGGGCGGAGAATATCTGGGAGTTGTTCATCTGAAGGGCACAATGGTTATCATTAGCCATCAACCATTGACCCTTACCTCTTACCATCTCGTCTGGCGCGCCACCTGAACGATGAGCCGATACCGACGGAGAAACGACAGGCTGCCGCTGACCGGGAGCGCAACGAGGATCAGGAGCGAGAGCAGGGCGAACCAGTTGGCCCGGCGCGGAGTATATAAGCCGACCCTTAAAAGCCTGTCAAGGCGACAAGTCGTCTGACTCTAAACGGACTGAGTGTCCCTCAGAGCGCCAAGCAAACAGCGGAGGTCCCCTCATGGGCGACAGAATCTTTCAGAAGTTGGCAAACCCAGCCCTGCTGAACCGCAGCCCGATTTTTGTGTTCGCCGCTGACCCGCTGGCGGCGGGGGGCGTGCAGTCTTTGGGCATGGCGCAGAAGCCGCGCCCGCACTATCGCACGCGACCAGAGTTTTTGCAGCTGCTGCGTGAGATGGTGCAGGACGGTTACATTGATGGGCTGCTGATGACGCCTGCCGATGCGGAGGTGCTGGCGATGCAGGAGAGGATTTTTGACCACAGCCCTGTGACGCCTTGCGTGCGGATGAACGCGGAGACGGGGATTTGGAGCCCGCGCTTCGGACAGTATCGCCAGCAGTTCTCCTTGCCCTTTCAAACGGTGCCGTTGAGTGA
>JANWYM010000647.1 GCA_025055355.1 Abditibacteriales bacterium | reverse complement strand
GGGGATTGCGACACGAACGCAGAGATAGCCGCACAGTTAAACCTCTCGCCCGCCACCGTCAAAAGCCACGTGGAGGACCTTTTGCGCAAACTGAAGGTGCACAGCCGTCACCGTGCGCTTGCCCGCGCCCTGCGGTTGGGGTTGATAACGCTGAATATCAATCCAAACGTTGCCCGCGCGAATGGCACGGCGACTTGCTGCGCTCGCGGTTCTCCGTCAGTTTGCCGCCGACCACTTTCTCCTGTTCTGTTTCAGTCTCAGCGACTCAGCCACAAATCAATCGGCTTCTTCGCCTCCGTCGCAAACGGCAGCGCGACTTTTCTTCCCGTCCCTGCTGACTCGTAAGCCGCGAAGATGATTTCCAGCACCACCTTGCCGTCCTCGCCTGTCACAGCCGGTGGCGTGTCGTGGCGCACGCAGTCAATGAAGTGCTGCATCTCTTGGGGGAAACCGTAGTTCCAGATCTCCTCGAACATCGTGAACGTCCAGCCGCGCGTGGTGGGGGCTTTCTCCACCGCGTAGCCGTAGCCGACTTCGCTGTAAGTCTCCAGGGAACTGCCGTGCAGCAGGTCGGCGTAGGTTACACCTTGGCTGCCGTAGATTTCGGCGCGGTCGTCCATGCCCCCCTGCCGCGCCCAACTTTCCTCAATCAGCGCGACGGCGTCGTTCTCGAACTCGATGATGATGATGGCGTTGTCGTCGCCTTTCGTCTTGTCTTTGTGAACGTAGGTGCCGCACTGCGCCAGCACGCTCGTCGCTTTCGGTCTGCCCAAAATCCACCGCGCGAACTCAATCCCGTGACAGCCCATGTCCAGCAGCACCCCGCCCCCGCTGCGCTCGATGTCCCAGAACCATTCCGCGTGCGGTCCGAAGTGCTTCTCACTTTGCTTGACGAGGTAGACCTTGCCCAGCGCCCCCTCGTCCACCAACTGCTTGGCGCGGACGTATTTCGGCGTGAAGCACAGTTCTTCCGCATACATGAGTTTGACCCCTGCCTCTTTGCACCCCTGAATCATGGCATCCGCTTCCTGCAAGTTCATGCACAGCGGCTTCTCACATATCACGTGCTTGCCCGCCTTTGCCGCGTCCAGCGTCGCCTGACAGTGAAGGTAGTTCGGCAGGCAGAGCGACACCACCTGCACCTCGTCCAACTCCAACAACTTGCGGTAGTCAGTGAACCACTTGGGAATGTGGTGCTTCTCCGCGAACGCTCTCACATGCGACGCGACGGCGACCACCTCCGCGCCGCGCACCTGCTTGAACGCCTCCGCGTGAATCTCTGCGACGAACTGTGAACCGATGATGCCAACACCGATGGGTTCCATTTGACTCCTCCGAAAATCATCGTCGTCCTCGTCGTCCCCGTTCTCGAAACTTAAAGACGACTGACGACGAGGACGATGGTCATACGGCATGATGTCTCAACAGGTCGGGATATGAATGACGCCCTCTCACCTCGGATGCGTGACGCGAAATGTGCCGTCAAGCAGATGTACGCCCAAGTAGCCCATCACGTCGTAACGATTCCGCGATGGCGTCGCGGACTCCTCTGGGGAGGGCAAATTTCGCGTTGTGCATCTCCTGAAATCACTTCCGCTCCTGCAGCAACTCCACCACCACGCCGTCGTGATCCTTGAAGAACGCGATGCGGAACACATCCGCGTCGCGCGGCGGGATGTGGAACTTCACTTCGTCTTTCAACCGCTCGTAGTAGGCATCCACGTCGTCTACCAGAAAACAGATGTGGTTGAAGCCAATCGGCGGCTGCGGTGCGGTGTCCCCTGCGCTCTGGGGGCGGTGGAACAGTTCCAACATGCCGCCGCCTTGTTCGGACTCCATCATGCAGAACTCGTTCGGTTGTCCGGCGTTGAAGGTTTTGTAGCGTTTGAAGCCGAAATGCCGCGCGTAAAACTCCTCAGCGCGTGGCAAGTCGGTGACGTAAATGGCGGTGTGGTGAATGCGAACTGACATCGTGAGACCTCCTTGGGGCGTAATCCGTAATGCGTCATACTTAAGATGTGGCTGCATTACGCTTGACGCTTCACGCTTTCAACACTCTGTCTATCCACTCCAACGACACCTTGCCGTGGAAGACATGTCCGCCGTCATGCACGTCGAGCAGCACTTGGTCTTCGGCGTTGAAGATTTTGTAGGCGGCTTGGATTTCCTTCAACGCGGCGCGGGCGATGTCAACGGGGAAGCCGCCGGGGGCGACCTCTTGCTTCCCATTTTCCAGCACCAGCGCGCGCGGCGCGACGAGGGCGAAGATGTCGCTGAAGTCGAAGTGCTCCTCCAGACCGGGGAAGTTCCAACAGGGACAGTGACCGTTTTTCATGTTCTCCACCGTCGTCAACCACCCGCTGCTGACAGCGACCTTGAGACGTTCGTCCAACGCCGCGACATACATAGTCGTCTCCCCGCCCAACGACAGCCCCGCGACGCCGACGCGTTCTTTGTTCACCTGCGGCAGCGAGCAGAGGTAGTCGAGGCATACCAGCGCGTCCCAGGTGCGCTCGCCCATCAGCGTCCAGTCCTGATGCTGCAAGTCGTGACTGCCGATGTCGGGCGCGATGACGGCGTAGCCGCGTTCCGCCAACGCCTTGCCATACCAGTAGAGGCTCTGCCCGCGCACGACTTGTTCGCCCGTGCCGCCGTGACCATGTAGCGCCAGCACTGCGGGAACCTTCGAAGAGACGTTTCGGGGCAGGGCAAGCCAGGCGTGTACGCGGCGGTCAGGGAGGGTCTGCAGGGTGACCTCTTGGAGGAGATCGGAAGAGC
>JANWYM010000646.1 GCA_025055355.1 Abditibacteriales bacterium | reverse complement strand
TGCCAACGTGCCAACGTGCTAACGTATAGCCATCATCTCGCGTGAGCGGAAATCAGGAGCGCAGTGGCGCATAGCAGGCAACTGATGAGGTAGATGAGCATGGCAACCTGTTTCTGCGAGAGACCTCTATCGAGCAGGCGGTGGTGCAGGTGTCCACGGTCCGCGCTGAAAATCGGCTGACGGTTGCGCAGGCGGCGCAGGATGGCAAAGGAGGTGTCGAACACCGGCACGCCAAACACCAGCACAGGGGCGGCAATCGCTACCGCCGCCGCGCTCTTGGACAAGCCGATAACTGAAATCGCCGCCAGCATGAAGCCCAACAGTTGCGCCCCTCCGTCGCCCATGAAAATTTGCGCGGGGTTGAAATTGTAGCGCAGAAATCCCAACGCGCTCCCGAACAGGGAAGCGGCGACCAGCGCGACGATGAGGCTTTCCGCCTGCGTGCGGTGCTGCCACGCCATCACGCACAACGTCGCAGCGGCGATCGCCGACACGCCCGCCGCCAAGCCATCCAAGCCGTCAATGAGGTTGATCGCGTTCGTCAGGGCGATCAACCACAGCACTGTCATCGTGTAACTCTCCCACGTCTCCAGATACCAGTAGCCACCGACGAACGGCTTCTCCAAAAACTCAATGCGCACGCCCCACCACCACGCCAGACTCGCCGCCGCCAGTTGACCGATGAGTTTCATCCCCGCCCGCAGGTCCACGAGGTCGTCCACCGTGCCCCACACGAGAATGATAGCCCCGCACGTCAGCAGCGGCGCCACCTCGCGCAGCCCTTGCCCCCGCACGATCAGCACCGACAGCAGACCGACCGCCAGCCCCAGATAAATCGCAATCCCGCCCAGCAGGGCGACAGGTTCGCGGTGAATGTGCCGCTCGTCTTTGGGGATTTTCTTGGCGCCCACGCGCAGGGCAAACCGGGCAATCAGAGGCGTCAACACTCCTGCGGTCAACAGGGCTACGAAGAAGGCAATGATGGTGAGTTCCTTTTTCATCGTTGCATCGCTCCTGTATGCTTTGAGTGTGAAGTTATCACAAACGGAGAGGGGCGTCAAGAGTTGGCAGGTTGGCAGGTGGGCACGTGGGCACGTGGGCACGTTGGAACCTGCCAACATGCAACCTGTCAACGTGTCGACGTGTCAACAACCTGCCAACGTGCAACCTGTCAACCTACAACCTGCCAACCTGCCAACGTGCTAACGTGTCAACGGGCTAACGTGCTAACGTTCTGCCGTTGAGGCAAACGTCTCCCTGTGATAGAATGAAGGCACGGAGGAAACCCATCATGCCTGACTTCCAAGTCGTTGCCAACTTTCAGCCGGCGGGCGACCAACCGAAGGCGATTGCACAACTCGTGGACGGTGTGCGGCGCGGGCTGCGGCATCAAGTGCTGCTGGGCATCACAGGCAGCGGTAAAAGCCTTCCCCCCGAAGAGCGCGTGTTGGTGGGGATAGAGCAGAACGGGCGCATCCAGTCGGCTCTTCTGCCCATCGGGGAGTTAGTAGACAACGCTCTATCTGCCGCTGCCCCTTTGTGCACAACCGATGACAACGAAATGGTGTTGAGCGACCAGTTGCCGTGCCGTTATTACGCTTTTGCTTTCGACCCCGTCACCAAACGCAGCGAGTGGCGTCCGATCACCGCGTTCATCCGTCATCCCACGCCTGAAACGCTTTACCGTCTTCGCACCGCCTGTGGGCGCACCGTCACTGTGACAGGCGATCATAATGTCTGGGTGGGGCGCGACGGCAGGTTGCAATTACTGCGCACCACAGAATTACAAATAGGAGACTGCGTGCCGTTACCGATGTCTCTGCCTGTCCCCCCGCGACCCTTAAAGACAGTGCCCGTTGCCTCGGCTCTGCGAGGTCAAAAGGTCTTTGCGCAGGTGCCTGCAGCTGTCACGGAATTGGCTCTTCCCCGTGAAAAGCGATGGCACGTTATCCGTCAAGGCGAGGGGATTGCGCTCGACATGCCACCGCAGTCAGTTGCTGACTGGGCTCTCCTCAAGGGCAAGCGATATCCTCGGCCCGCAACTTTACGTTTGACCGATGAGTGGCTTACCCTGTTGGGGGCATACCTCGCGGAAGGGCACGCGGCGGACAGATTTGTGCGACTCTCCGCACGAGAACCGTCATGGCGCCAACGCGTGAAAGACGCGCTCACGCGCTTGGGCTTTCGCTACGGCGTCCGAGCCGACGGCGAGTTGCAGGTGTCGTCGTCGCTGTTGACGCGCTGTTTAGCCACGTGGTGCGGACGAACCGCGCAGGAGAAACGCTTACCTTCCTTTTGGCTTCAACTGTCCAACCACCAATTAAGCACGCTGCTGGCTGCTTACTTCGCTGGCGGCGGTTGGGTGGAGGCTGAGGGGGTCGGCTGCCTAACTGCAAGTCAGCGGTTGGCAGATGACCTTTTGTGGGCACTGATGCGACTGGGCATCTGGGCGCGAGTGCGT
This sequence comes from Abditibacteriales bacterium, assembly GCA_025055355.1. GTDB lineage: Bacteria > Armatimonadota > Abditibacteriia > Abditibacteriales > JANWYM01 > JANWYM01. The sequence goes on along the minus strand of JANWYM010000646.1, from coordinate 327 downwards.
TGTCGTCGCATCCGCCAGCGCAACGGCACACGGACCTCCTGCTGGGCGGTCACCATCACAGGGCGCGAGAACCTGAAACGGTTCGCTCGTTGGGTGGGGTTCGCCTGTGCCACCAAGCAGCAGCGTTGGCGCGCTTTGCTCAAACGCAACCGCCGACGCGCCGCCAACACCAACGTGGACCTAATACCCGTCTCGGGCGAATCGCTCAAACGACTGCGCTCCCTCCTTCACTGGAGTCAAGCAGATTTGGCGCAGGCAATGGGAATCGGTCAAGCCTCTGTCTCCATGATGGAAAGCAACCAGCGCCAACCGTCAAGGCAAGCCTGT
>JANWYM010000645.1 GCA_025055355.1 Abditibacteriales bacterium | reverse complement strand
GGAAGCGATTTATAAAATCTCTTATCATCTCAGCTGTGTCAGATATTCGGTTTATATAAAAAAACCTTTCAGTCATTGCGGGACTGAAAGGTTTCACTTTGAAATTGTAGCGGGTGAGGGACTCGAACCCCCGACACGCGGATTATGATTCCGCTGCTCTAACCCGCTGAGCTACTCCGCCATTGCCGCCAACTATTATACTCGCTCGCGGACGAGGCGTCAAGTCCGCTGCAGACGGAGGCGGCACTGTCGTGGGACGGTAGTTTAGTTCTTCGTCTCCGCGCTGGTGGTGGTAGGCGGAGCCGTCTCAGGCACGGGAGGAGAGACGGTAGTGGCTTTATCGAATTCGCTATTGGGGGCTCTGCGCTCGCTCCAACCAATGACGAAAGCGACCAAGCCAACGAAGAACAGTGTAAAACCGATAACGCCTTTGAGGACGTTGATAAAATCCCCCCAGAATTTGAACCACAGACCGATGCCAATGAGAATGAAGAGTGCCCCCATCACCATGGTTAAGTGGTATCCCATTTTCTTGTCCTCCTTAACCTCGTAGCGTTAGTTGTGTCGTGCAGGTCTTAGTTGTCTGCCATTATTATATCACATCGTCTTGCCGCAGCAAAGTTGTCTCACCCGAAAAATTCCGTTTCTTCCACTTCTCGAACGCACCCCGATAACCAGTGCGCTCGACATCTCCACCGCCTTTCGACAAGCACAAGAGGGCAAGGAGGCGCGCGCTTTTGCTCCTTGCCCTCGCTTTAGTGGATGCGCCATCAATAGTTGTTACTTGCCCCCGCGCCCCCCAAAGATTTTGACGGCGAAGTAGATGATGACCGCCCACAGGGCGATGGTCACCAATCCTTTCACAATTCCCGCGACGGTGTGAATGAGGTTGTTCACCACCGCGAAGGCGACTAACAGCAACACCAACGCCACCATCACCTGAAGCGCTTGTTTCACTGCGTCTCACCTCCCGTTGAGAAGGGTTGAAGTTTAAGGGTTAAGGCTTAAAGGTTCACACTTGGGGCAGCCTTTACTCCTTAACTCTAAACTCCCCTCTTGGAGAGTCCTTCGTTCCCCAGGTGTATCCTAGCTGTGTTGCGTTCAGCGTTCAACGGTCTATACGGTTTTCGGCTGGCGCTCTACGTCATTATCGAGAGTTATGCAGTTGCTTATACCATCTTCCCCCCTTCCCCGACCCCTCGCCAGAGGGAGGGAGTGAGGCGAGCGGCTTGTGGCGGCTTGTTTTCCTCCCCATTGATCTCAGCCTCCCTGCGCAGCGGTATCTCCTCCGCAGGGGACGGCTTCACCGCGCTCGCCACGACGTTTTCCTGCGGCAGGGAGGAGAGAAGTGCGCAGCGCAAAGGTTTAGATCAAAATCTCAGCCTCATCCTTTCTTCGTCGGCAGCGGCGCGCCCAGCGTGTCTTTGTTGGGCTGGAAGCCGTTACCGTCCACGTCCACGTAGATGGGGTTGCTGATGGCAACAGGTGTTTCACTGCGATGCCCCATGATGGGGCCAATCGTCGCGTTCTCCCCGATGGCAACGACGATGAGATGAGCGTCTTGTTCCAACGTCACCGGGATATTTTGCTCAAACTTCACCACGCCGTCGCGGAAGAACTGCGGGTGCGAGGTGCGGGTAAAGTTGAGTCTGGGGTCGAGGCGTCCGTTGACCAGCACCTGCACGCGGTCAATGTCCAGCCAGTTGGCGCACTGCACCCGCACGCGCAAAGTGCCTTTCCCGTTGGTCAACCGCACGTCATCGCCGGGCAGCGCGCCGTTAAAAGACACCTCCATCACCGGTCCGTTGGTCATGATGATGCGCCCCTTCTTCGACTGACGCACGACTTCCATCTCGTCAATTTTCGCTGGGTCGTCGGTGGACGACTTGACGTAGTTGCGAATCACCCCCGACTCGTGGAAGCAATAATGGGCGTCGGTGTTCGCCACGCCGGGGATGCGAAAGCCTTGATTGAGCAGTTGCAACCAGTTGAAGATGCGGTTGTTGCGCAGGTTGTTGTTCGTGCCGATTGTGGGCTGCATGGCGAGGATGTTGGTCATCCAGACCTCAATGACATGCGTGAACTCAAACGTCCTGAAACCCTCGTCCTGCTGCCCGTCACCGTCCTTGTCGAAGAACAGCCAGCCGATGTCCGGATGGTTCTGCTGCACCAACTTTTCGCTCTTATCGTCATGCTCGTAGAGCCGCTTGATTTGCGTCAGCACGTCGGCATCGGTCGGGGGCGCGCCACCGTCCTGCGTGTGCGGTTTGAGTCTGAGGGGGAAGGCGTTCTGATGGTTGAGTGCGCCGGGGCTGCCCGTCAACTCGATACCGTCCGAGGTCGCCAGCATCCTCTCCAACCCCATCGCCTTAAGGCGATGCCGATACGTTTGAATGCGGTTGTGTTCGGTGGAGGCAGCGAACTCCACGCCCTCAGCAACGAGGCAGGTGATGCGGCTTTCCGTTTCCGTCGTGTTGTCCCCGCTCTCGGAAGAATGGTTGTGGAAGTCTGCCGAAATCCAGCCCGTGCTGTCCACAACGCGCACCAGCCGCGCCGACACGCGGGCGGTTTGTCCCTCATTCAAGTTGAGGTAGCGATACACGGCATTGTATTCAGGACCGCGCGAGAGGATGAGGTAATATCTACCCGCTGGCAACGGCACGGTGAACTTGCCGGTGTGGGAGAAGTAGAGGTTGCGGCAACCGTTGGCGCGCTGGGTCGGTCCAAGGTCTGGTTCGGGCGTGCCCGCGACGCCGATGAACTGCACCTTGCACGGCGAGGGTTTGCCCTCGC
>JANWYM010000644.1 GCA_025055355.1 Abditibacteriales bacterium | reverse complement strand
TTGTCGTGGAGGCGTTGGCGGGCGATGTAGGCGCTGATTTCCCAATACATCTTCATGCGCCCCGCCAGCCCCCGCGCCAGCCCCAACTTTTGCTCTTTCATCGGGTGCGTGACGCCATCCAGGAAAACGGCTTGCACGGACAACTTATGCGATTTGGCGTAGGTCGTCAGGGCGATCTCGACCCCCATTCGCGCCGACGCCACGTGGGGCACATCTAAAAAGATCTCCCGTTTGACAGCGCGCTGCCCAGAGACGTAGGGAACAAGCCGCTGCGACAGGTCGCTCCACCACCGTCCGCCGCGAAATATGCCGATGGTCATGTCGGCGTCCCCATGCAGGATGGGGCGCACCAACTGGCAGACCTGCTCGCTTTTCAGCCCGATGAGGTCGGCATCTAAAAACACCAACACGTCGGCGTCGGTCTGCTGCACGCCGTGCCACATCGCGCCGCCTTTGCCGATGTTGTAGGGCAAGGCGAAGGTGCGCACCCCCGGATACGACTTAGCCACCTCCGCCGTCCGGTCGGTGGAACCGTCGCTGACCACGATGACTTCGTCGACTATGTCAGCGGCGATGATGGCTTCCAGCACAGCGCCAATGCGTTGTTCCTCATTGAGCGCTGCCACGATTGCCGCAACTTTTCTCATGATAGATATTCGGGCATTCGGGGATTGGGTTATTCGGGTATTCAGCATTCGGGCATGGGAGACAACGTCAACACGCGCACACCCGAACACGCGAATACGCGAATACGCAAGTTCCCCCTGCGACCGTCACGATTATAGCACAGAACTCTTCGCGTGTAAAGGTGAGTCACCCCCGCCAAGCCACCAACCGAAGGAACATCACCTCTAAGGCTAAAGGAACGTTGGCGTTGTTCAGGATTTGATGCTTCGTTTGCATGATTTGTTGCAGCGAACTCACGAGGGAGGGCGACGCTCCAGCGGTGTCTGCCGATAGGCGGTAGGCGAGGGCAAGGTGGTCCAGCAGGTGTGCCACCGCGCTGCGCTGGAGGCGCGTTTCAAACCGCGCCAGGTTGCTATCGGGAGGGACGGGCATTTCCTGCTGCCATGCCTCTCTGGCGGCGATGATGAACTCCTCGCTCAACCGTAAAGCATGGGCGGGTTCACCGCGCCGCGCCGCCTCGTGCAACCGCTGCGCCCACTGCGCCCCCACGAGTGGTGCGGACATCTGCGCATAGCGCACCGCCAACCCCGCTCTGCCCTGCGAGAGTTGCGCCAACGATTCCGCCGTGGCTTCCGGGACGTGAAACGTCTCCTGCAGCCATGCACCCAGCGCCTGCAACGGCACACAGCCAAATGGCAGGTGCCAGCAGCGCGAGCGCACGGTCGGAAGCAGTTTCTCGGGATTGTCCGTCGTCAGAAGGAGCAACACGCCGCGTATCGGTTCTTCCAATGTCTTGAGCAGCGCGTTCTGGGCGGGCTCGGTCATCTGATGCGCCTGCGTGATGAGATACACTTTGTGCTTCCCCAACACTGGGCGCCGCGTCGCACCTTCTCGCAAGCGGCGCATCATCTGAATCGGAATGGTCGCGCTGTCCATGTCGTCCGGGGCTTCTTCCCATTTGCTCTCATCGTCGGACGGGTTCAGCACAGGGCGAAATATCTGAAAGTCGGGATGCACCTGACGAGCCGCCTGCCGACATGACAGGCACGCCCCACAAGCGTCGCTCCCTTCTTCCGTGCGGTTCTGACACAGCAGCGCCGCCGATAGCGCCTGCGCCACCGTCGTCTTGCCGACGTGCGCTGGACCGCTGAAAATCAGGGCATGCGGCACGCGCCCAGAGCACAATACGCGCCGCAGGGCGCGGATTTGGAAGGTGTGTCCAACGATGTTGCGGAAGGGCACGGTCAGTGAAACGTGAAGCGTGAAGCGTGGACACCGAAACGCAACGCTCCGTATAAGAAACTATCTCAAAATCGCTCCGGGAGCCGCAACCTTCACGGTTGCGCTGGAACGTCAGGCCTCGAGCCTGCATAAAATACCGAGGGGATGTCGGCGCTACCCGGTTTTCGGAGAGGCTCTAAGTCCACGTTTCACGTTTCACGTTTTATACTTCAACGAACTGTTCCACCTCCAACACGAAAACCTTCGCCCCGCCGAATGAGGCTTTCACGGGGCTGGCGGCGGGCGTTTCCGCACCGCTGATGGCAGGCGGGGCGGCGTTGACCACACGCTCGCGGGTCTGGCAGAGTTGGCGGATGAGGTCCAGCACCGTCGGCACGTGCTCGTCAGGCACGCCGATCAACAGCGTCGTGTTCCCGCGCCGCAGAAATCCGCTCGTGCTGCTCATCTCCGTGAAGCGAAACTCCTGCTGAATCAACGCGTCGCATAGTTTTTGTTTGTCCCGACTGTTGCTAATGACGGCGACAATCAGTTTCATCGCCTTGAAGGCATTCGCGTATCCGCGTATTCGGGCAACGACTGAGGCACGGGGACACACGAACACCTCATTTACGTCCCGTCTCGCGCCTTCCGTATCATCTCCCGCACTTCGGGACGCGCCATGATGACGGCGCGGATTTGCTGGTGAAGGGCGTCCCAGTGTTGTCGAGCGTCCAGGACGACAAACCGCTCCGGCTCCTCCTGAGCGAGCGCGAGGTATCCTTCGCGAACGCGCTGATGGAAACTCAGGTCGCGTGCTTCGATGCGGTCCCCACCAGCGGTGCGCGCCTCGGGCGTGTCCGCGCCAAACTTACGCCGCATCCCACTCGCAGGGTCGCAATCCAGCAGCACTGTCAAGTGCGGCAGCAAGCCTCCGGTGGCAAACTCGT
>JANWYM010000643.1 GCA_025055355.1 Abditibacteriales bacterium | reverse complement strand
AGGCGACGCCGCGCACCCCCAAGTTATTCTCGGCGTTGGCAGCAGCCACCTCTGCGACGCGCGTCCCGTGTCCGTCCGTATCGTTCCACTCCGCCGCGTCTTGACCGACTATGCAATTGTAACCGCCGACGATGTTCAGGTCCTGATGCTTCTTCCAGAGCCCGGTGTCAACGATGGCGATGCCGACGGCGGAACAGTTGATATGCTGAAGTTCAGCGTCAATGCGGTCAATGCCGGTGGGGTTCTGCTGCTCAGTGGGGATAATCCTGAACGTCATAGGTTGAGGCAGTTCCCACTTGAGTTCCATCTGTTGGTCTGGAATGACACGCAGCACCCCTCGTGATTGGCGCAGGGCTTGCACCTGCTGCTGCGTGAGCGGCGCGGCAAATCCGTCGAACACAGTCGTGTATTCGATGTCCGGTTGCACGGGGAAGCCTGTGATGTGCTGAGCGAGTTCGGCGAAGTGGATGTGCGGCTGCAACTGGACGATATATCGCTCCGGCGCGGGGGGTGCTGAGCGCGGCGCGCTTTGGGTAAAGCGGGAGACGCCCGCTTCGGACGTCAGGCGGCGGGGGACGGACGCACAGCCGCTACAAAGGAGGAGGCACAACCCGCCGCTGACCCACCAGACAGCGCGAGGGGACATCATTTTACTTCCTCAAAAGTCGTCTTCGTCCTCCTCGTCGTCGCCGTTCTTGAACCTCAAAAACGACCGATGACGAGGAGGACGATTTCTCTACGGCACGAGTCTGGACGCTAATACTTGCCTCTGAGGGAAAAAGCATATTGCACCGTCAGCCCCCAGAAACCCGTATCCAGTCGGCTGCGCCCGACGAAGGCGGCATACTCCAGCCCAGCGTCCTGCGGACGGCGGTGGCGGACGAACAGCAACGCGGCGGGGCGTCGGTCCACGCGATTGCGGAACGAGTAAGCCACGCCGACCATCCAGCGCCAGCGCACTTCCAGAGGGTTTATTTGTTCGGGGTCTTGCACCCCGGCGACGGAGCGGTCTTGCCACGTCAACGCCGCGCTCACGCGCCAAGCCGATTGGGCGGCGGGGGAGCGGCGCACGCGCTCCACCGCCAGCGTCGGCGTCCAGCGCGTGAACAACTGTGATGCGCGGACGCCGACATGCGTTTGCGCCCCGTCGCCGTGCAGGCGGCGGCGCGCGGCGACGAAGGCAATCTGCGGACCTTGCAGGGCTTCAATCAGTTTCCGCCGCGTCACGGCTTTGGGGAAGCCGGGCATCACCTGCACTTTCACTGCCGCCCCCACGCCGCGCCGCGTGTTCCCCACATCGGGGTCGAAGCGAAAATACTCCAAGTCCACATCAAAACCGTAAACCGACTGCTTAGCAAGGGCAAAGTCCGAAAAGTCGCTGTAACGCACGCGGAACAGGCGGGCGCGGGAGCCGCGCACGTATTGCCCGCTCAAAAACAGGTAAGCAGGATACCTTTGCCCCGCAGCGAGCGCGTCCAGGTCTTGCACCATGTAGCTGGTGTCAATCGGACCACCGGCAGCGATGGGCGGCTCTGTGGGTTCTTCGGGGGGAGATGGCGGGGCGCCGTTCGCATCGTCCTGCGCTAACGCTGGCGGCATCCCGCTGAGGAGGCCGAGAATCAGCCATGCCCCGATCCATCTCATCCCTTTGAGGTACTGGGCAAATCGCCTGTTGCTTTGTGATGAGGTCATAGGTTGTCCTCCATGCCTTGATGTCACCAACAAGAGTGGGGCGGTTGCCCTTATGATCTGTCCCCTCCCCCGACCCCTCTTCCAAGGGCAGGGGAGTCCTCCTCAGGCATTGCGGCGACGAAAAGCCCCCGGTGTCACTCCCGTGACTCCCCTCCTCTTGGGGCAGGGGACAGATCATGGGGGCAACCCGTCACTCCTGAAGAATTTATCGCTCTACTCTAACCGCAACTTGCCCCAGGCGGCGAACTCCTTGACGAACTCAATGACGCGCGCACTGATAGCGTCGAGGAGTTTCGCGCCTTTCTCCGCGCTGGCGAGGTCGGGGCGTAGCATCGCGCCGGTGGTCGTCAGGCGCTCGAACGGCAGCGAGACGTCGACTTTGCTCGCCTGTGAAAAATCAGGGAAGTAAAAGTTTGACGTTTGGTAAGCCGTCACGCCTTTGGCGCGGTTCATGTCCACCAGTTCGGCGCGGAGGCACAACATCATCGAGGTCTCGTATTCGCAAGCGTGCGTTAGGCGCGGCGTTTCCATCTCTGTGACGGACTTGATGGCATCACTGGCGAGGTCCCAATACGTGACCGACGCAATCCAGAGGTCATCGCGGTCGCGGTGCTGCAGCCCCACGCGATAAATGGCTTCGCGGCAGGGCGTCGTGTTACCGCCATGCGAGATGTGCAGCACGATGCGCGAGAACCCGGCGTCAATGATGCTATTCAGCACATCGCACACCATGTCAATGTAAAGCCCGGAGTTGACGCTGACGGTGCCGGGGAATTTGCGGTGGTGGTCGGATGACCCCAGCCAGAGCATCGGGAGGAGCAGCACCGTGTCGGGCAACGCTGCCTCCACGCGTCGCACGATCTCGCCACCTAAAATGCTGTCCGTCAGTAGCGGCAGGTGATGCCCGTGCTGCTCCAGTGAGCCAAGCGGCACGACAACCACCTTGTCGCTTTTGTCCATCGCCTGAATGTCCACCCATTTGAGTTCACCGTATTGCATAAGGCTCTCCTCCCCCGCCCCTCCCCTTGGGGGGAAGGGGTTTTTAGACACCCTCTTTTGCGTTGCGTGACCATGTTGCCCGTCGCGCCCCGGGCTACGATGCGCCGCCG
>JANWYM010000642.1 GCA_025055355.1 Abditibacteriales bacterium | reverse complement strand
AGATGAGATGAGCCCTGTCCTGCTCAAAGGAGGTTCAAACGGGCGACCTGCCACGCCCTCTGCCATTTCTTTTGCGACGCATTTACTCGAAGAGAGGATGGAGGCAAGTATGACTACTCTCACGATTGCTTTGTCTCATGACCAATTGCAGAAACTGCAAGAGATAGCCACACATTTTCAGGTTGCTCCTGAAGATCTGGTGCGCGTCAGCATTGAAGAACTGCTTGCCCGTCCCGAGGAAGAGTTCCAAAAAGCGTTGGAATATGTGCTGCAGAAGAACGCTGCACTCTATCGGCGGTTGGCATAATGCGCTATTTGACCCTGCTTCCGTCTTTGGGGGAAGCCGGGGCAGTTCACGCTTCACGTCTCACGTCTCCTTTACGATGACCGCCCCCTCAAAAGCCATCTCCGCCAACGTCGCCTTGCCCGTGACGCCTTCTTTGCGGAACGCGATGAGAATGGTCTTGCCGCCCCGCTGCACGCGCGCGCCGATGGCGGTGTCGCTTTCCAGCCGTTCCGCTGTCCAGTCAGTTTGTTGACCAGCGCGGTAGGGGACGATGACGGTGAGGACGCCGATGCTTTGACGTTTCTCCTGCGTGCTGGCTTCAACGTGCCATTGGTTGGGAAACTCGCGGTCAGGTTTGGGTTCGTAGCCGTCCCACTGGCGGAAGGTCAGCGGCACGGGCGAAAGATACTGCACGACGACGCCTGCCTTGGGTTGCTGAACTGAGAGACGGGCGGTTTTGCCGTCCACCGTGAACGGTCTGAGCGCGTGCAGCATGAACTGGAACGTCGCGGGTTCTTTCGCGGCGAGGTCGTCGTAGAGGACGATCACATCGGGCTTGACGAACGCCACGTGCCGACGGTAGCGCGTGAGCCGCCCCCCGTAGGCTTCGGTGGCGTCGCCCACGACGTAATCAAACTGCGGCGTGAGTTGGAAGTCCACGATTTGTCCACGGAGGGCGGCGGTGTGTTTGACCTGCCCCTCGCCGTTGACCAGCACGGCGTTATGCGCGACGGTGCTGTGCGCCCAGCCGTAGTGAAACTTGCTGCCGTGCAAATCCCGATAGACACAAGTGGTCAGCAGCGCCTCGCCGTAGGCGTTCAGTTGAAAACTGTTCTGCGGGTTATGCCCATGGCTCTGGCTGCCGAACGGGCTGGATTTGAACAGGAGGTGCACGTCGTCGTGGCTGTCCAGCAGCGTTGTGTGCAGGCTGGCGATGCCGACGCCGCGAAACACTTTGGACGGCGGCAAATCCGTCGGCGGTTTCGCCTCAGGCAGCGGGGGAAGGTTGGCTTCATAAAGGAAGTCCAGCCAGCCGCCCTCGTCGCTCATCTTCCACTGCTCAACCCACCACCTCCAGTAGGGGCGGTGCGTCCCTGCCAGCCCGACATCGGGGGTCGCCCGTAGGAAGAACTCCATGAACCCGCCCCAACCCGTTGACGGACGCCCGTGCGACAAATCGCCGAATCCCGCGTTCGGCGAGTTCGGCGGCGCGACGTAGAGCGGAAAGTCGCCCACCTGCGCGAAGAACGGTTTCTTGAACCCGTCAATGCCCAGCGCCGACTGGGCGACCTGCAGCCACGAGACGATTTTGCTCATGTAGCCCGCCCAGTAATTTACGCCCTCGTGCCACCCCCCGTCGTCGTCCGACCAGACGGGATAACAGGCGTAGAACTTGTTGACCGCGTAATCCAACCACTCCTCCGCTTCGGGAATCTCGCCCAGAAACGCGAGGGCGCACTCGCCCAACTTGTGGAAAGTGCGGTTGCCGTGACTGTTGAATGGGCGGTTCAGGTGCCCGACCCCTTCGCCAACTTCGCCGCTTTTCCACGCATCCAGAGCACGCCGCTTCATCACTTGCTGAACCTTCTGACGGTCCTCGGGTGTGAGCGCGTCATACGCCCAATCATACGCGCGGGGTAAGCGGAACAACATCGGCTTGGCGGCTTCACAGTTGAGGCTGAAATTCGTCGGACCGTCGGGGTTCCACGACGCGAGGTGCAGCACCCACCGCCGCGCCGCCTCGCCGTATTTCTTCTCACCTGTGAGGAGGTAGACGAACGCAAGGGTCTCCGCCTCCTTGCACGCCTTCTCGGTCTGCACGCGATTGGGCCACCAGTATTGGACGAGTTGTTTGTTCTCCTTGTCGCGGGCAGAACCCAGATGCACCGGTTCGGGCGTCGGGTCGCCCGCGATAAGGCAGTCGGCTTCTGCGCGCAATGCGTTGAACTGGCTTGCCAACCTGCCCTTTGTCAGTTCGCGCAGGCGCGGCACATCTTCGGGGCGCATGAACAAGCGCGGATGCCCTTGCGGCACGCGCTCCCGCTGCTGCGCCCGCGTAGGCATCGGGAACTCAACCGCGTCGGCTGGCACGGTGAACGTGCGCGTCACGCTCCAGTGCGACGTCTCGCCCTGCTTGTTCGTGAAGCGATACCGCCAGAAATACGTTCCCGCCGCCAGCGGTGCGTGGTGTGTGTAAGTGTTCCAGCGAAACCCGCTCACCGTCGTCGCGTCGCTGAAGTCCTCCCGTCGCGCCCACTGCACTGCGTAAGCCTGCGCCTGCGCCTCGTGCACCCAGCACAACGACGGCGGGTTGAGCCGCACCGTCGCGCCATCGGCGGGACGATACCCCCACTCGCCCGGCTGCGGGGCGCGGTTGCTCACCTGCGGCGCGGCGTCTGCGAGGGTCAGGACGCAGAGGCAGAGGAGGAAAAGGAGAATAGTTAGATGGATGTGCATCGTCTCACCTGGGTAAGCGTTTGTCATTGCGAGCGCAGCGAAGCAATCCCCAACGGAG
>JANWYM010000641.1 GCA_025055355.1 Abditibacteriales bacterium | reverse complement strand
TTCCATCCGTAGCCAAGCAGCCAGAAGCCGCCGATCATCAACAGCGCCAGGTTGCCATCAGCGATTTGCCGGATGACCATGTATGAAGACAACAAAGCCAACACGGCTATGCCATCGAGTGAGCCGGCGCCCCGGCGCGGCGCAGTTGACGATGAAAGCCGAGGCGGGCCATCTGCGCGACGCGATGCAACTCACCATTCCCGTCCTGCCCATCGGTTATCCCGTCTCAACTTCGCGCAGCGGCGAAGTGACGGGCAGCGTGCGAGAGGCACTCGACCTACCTGCTGGCTTGGCGCAGCAAACGGCGCAGTTGCGCGTGACGCTCGCGCCCACTCTGTTCTCCAACCTGCTCGGCGTGATGGAAGACCTCGCCAACTACCCCTATGGCTGAGTGGAGCAAACGGTCAGCACGTTCCTCCCGGACGTGCAACTCGCGCAGGTGCTGCGTGCTCTCTCTCTGCGTTACCCGCCGCTGGAGAAGGAACTGCCGAAGATGATTTCCGCCGGCTTGCAGCGGCTCTACCGCCTCCGCAGCGACGACGGCGCGTGGGGATATTGGGGCAACGATGCCTCAGACGTTTACTCCACGGCTTACGTCGTCCAGGCGTTGCACGAAGCGCAGCGCGCCGGTTTCGCCGTAGACCCTGAGGTGTTTGACGGCGCCGTGCAGTGGCTCAAAAACGAAGAATGGAAGAAGGCTGAGAAAGCAAAGTCAAGCCTGAGTCTATGGGAGCAAGTCTTCGTCCAGTATGTCCTATCCGAACTGGGACAGGCAAACGCCAAGACCGTGCAGCGTCTGTTTGAGAGGCGGCGAGCGCTGGCGCCGCACGCGCAGGCGCAACTCGCCCTTGCCCTCGCCCGATTGCAAGACACGGCGCGGGCGCAGACGGTGGTGAACGAGTTGCTCGCCACCGCCCAGCGCCGCAGTGGACTGTGCTTCTGGCAGCGCAACTTTGAGGACTACTATTACGACACCTCCATCGGCACAACCGCGATGTGCCTGCGTGCCCTCCTCGCGGTCAACCCTCAGCATCCCGCCGTGGGCGACATCCTGCGCTACCTCATGCAGAGCCTGCGCGGGCGCACGTGGGGCAGCACGCACGACGACGCGAGAACGTTAGCGGCGTGTTTGGACTATCTGCGCGTCACCGGCGAAAAGCCCGCGCCCGTCACGGTGCGTGTTTACCTCAATGACAAACTACTGCGCACAGAGTCGTTCCGAGCCGCCGACGCCCTGCAACCGCCTGTGACGTTGGACGTTCCCACTGATGCGCTGCGTGCGGGGACGAACACCTTGCGCCTCGAAACCGATGGCGCAGGCAAAGTCTTCTACACCGCCCTACTGCAGTATCACACCGAACAACCGCCGCCGACGGCAAACGCCTTCCGCGTCCAGCGCGCTTTCCTGCGTCCCATCGGTGAGGCGGGCAGACCACTCGCCCCCAACGAAGTGCTGCGCGTCGGCGACGAACTCATCGTCCACGTGCGCCTGACTGCCCATAGTGATGCATTCATGGTCGTTCTGGAAGAGCCATTGCCCGCGGGCTTCTCCCTGCTGCGCGAGCCGGAGGTCGCTGTCGCCGAGGGGGAAGCCAACGAGCGGCGCGTGTGGTGGTTCGACCGTATGGACGTTTTCGCCACGAAGGTTGCGTTTTTCTTCAACCGTCTCCCGAAAGGCACGCACGAGTTCACCTACCGCCTCCGCGCCGAAATCCCCGGACGCTACACCGTCGCCCCTGCCCACGCTTACGAGATGTATCACCCGGCGGCGCGAGGGTTCGGCGTAGCGGGGCAATTGCAGGTGGCGGAATGAGCCACTAAGAGCCTCTCCCAAAACTCTTCCCTCCTCATCAAGGAGGAGTCGGGAGAGGTTCACTCCCCCCCCTTCCCCAGGAGGGGTCGGGAGAAGTTTGCTCCCCTCCTTACTGAGGAGGGGTTGGGGGAGGTTTGCTCCCCTCCTTGCCAAGGAGGGGTTGGGGGAGGTTGTCGGACAGGTTCTAAGATGCTAAAATGATGAGCGACAGCGTACCGAAAACGAGGAAAACGCCATGTTGCGCCGATTTCGCGTGGATAACTTCAAGAGCCTCATCAATTTCACCTACGAACCGACTCAGGTCAACCTCATCGTGGAGTTGAACAATTCAGGGAAGACGAATTTGTGTCAGGCGATGCGGTTCCTGAGTCTGAGTTCCTCACTCCCTCTCTCCCAAGCGGCGGTGTTAGCGACAGGTGAGGCGTGGAACTTGCCCAACTCCTATTTCGCCAAACCGACGATTGAGTTTGAGTGCACGTGCGATTTGCCATTTGAAGGGAACACGCTTCGGTTTGAGTATGCCCTTGTGATTGACACGCAGTTGACCACAATAGCGGGCAGCATTGTCCGCAGGTTCGCAGTCAGTTCCGAACTCCTCCAGGTCACGGGCGGCGAGTTCACATCGGTGGTGTTGTTGGAGAACAAAAACGGGCAGGCTCGCGTTTTGCGCGAACAACGATTTCTCTCCAACTCTTCCGGGGTCGGACAAGTTGACGACTTGTCCCACAGTTACATGGAGTTGCCTGCCCCTGAAGATAGCACCTTGCTGTCGCGCATATACAATGCGGACTTCCTCAGGCGTGTGAACCTGTTCAAGAACTATCTCCTCTCCTGGCGCTACTACGACTTGGAAGCGATGCAACTCCGCAGAACGGATGCACAACCGCTGGAGTTGACGCTGCGCCCCGACGGTTCAAACTTAATCTCTGTTCTGTTCAACTTAAACAACTTGAATCAGCGGCTCTATCGGCAGGTCATCGAGGTGGTCAA
>JANWYM010000640.1 GCA_025055355.1 Abditibacteriales bacterium | reverse complement strand
CTCAGGATGAAATAAAAAGCCCCCTGCCACTTCGCGTGACAGAGGGCTTGGCTGGTCGGTGACCGGTAACCAGCGACCAGTGACCAGTCACCAGTAGCCAGCGGCTACAAAAGACTGGCTACTGGTCACTGACCCCCGCCTCCCTTCCCGCGAAGGGGCAACGGAACTCAAGCAAGCCGGTCGGTCTCCTGGCTACCGCGTCCTCCTACTCCTCACACCTTCCCATCCCGACGCGTCGGGACAGTGGCACCTCGTGAGTTTCGTCAGCGGCTACAGTCGCGGGGCGGCGTCCTTCTCCCACCCAGGGTGGGATGGAACTTCCCTTTCCCGATGAGTCGGGAAACCTGCTCGCTGCATTTCACCAAGTTGTGTCAGGTATTATAACACAGGACTGTCGGGAAGTCAACCGCTATTTTTCTTAACGTCAAGATGTCGCCCATTGCGTCATGGCGGTCCCACAGCGGCGTCGCGGACCACTCTAATCACTGGTCTGGAGTCCCCAACTGGTTGAGGATGGAGTTGCCGCCAGCGTAAGGCTGGGGGAGGGGTGTTTATACCTACTCTTGCCAAAAAAGCGTCCCGGCAGTTGCCAGGACGCTTTTCATCTGACATCCTCCTGCAGGCGGAGCGTTATCTGCCGCTCCGCAGAAGCCGCTGCAGGCTCCATGCCTGCGAACGCAGGCAACCGTGGCTATCTGTTCTTGCGGAACGGGTTCTTGGGGTCGGTCAGGGAAATCGAGCGGTCTTTGCCCTCTTCGCGCACGCTGTCGTAGTCGTGGGCATTGGGTTTGTCGTCCCTGCGGGTGCCGAACTTCACCGTCGCCTTAACGGGTTCGGTATCCAGCCACGTCGTAATTTTGACGCGATACACGACGTGCGTCCATTGCTCCACGCCGCCACCTCCCGCGCCGGGCATCCCGCCGCCCGGACCCATCATCCCCGCGCCGGGCATCCCGGGCATCCCGCCCATCCCCGGCATCCCCATGCCGCCTGCGCCGCCGGTGCTGCCCATAATGTCGTATTCCGTCAAGATGTCGTCAATGGCAAGGACAACCTTTCGCTCCAGGGGGTCGAAGTAGAGCGTGCGGTTGATGGTGGTCTTCGCGTTGCGGATGTCAGGGCCAGTATCGCCGCCACTCATACCTCCTCCCATGCCGGGCATCCCCATGCCGCCGGGCATACCGGGCATTCCACCTCTCATGCCGCCCCCGGGCATCCCAGCCATACCCGGCATCCCCGCCATGCCAGGCATGCCTTCCTCGCCGCTCCGCGCGCCACCGCCCATCATGCCGCCACCGCCACCGCCGCCGATGAATTGCGACGTGAACCCCGCCGCGATGATAGCGGGGTTCGCCGCGCCCAGAATCTCATCCGTAAAGATGGCGCCGCAGTTGTTGGGACACGGCTCGCCCAGTCCGACGTTCAAGGGGACGGGTCTTCTGCAGTTGCCGCAGAGCAACACCAATCTGCCCGGCGGTGCGATGAATTCCTTTTTGACCTCCAACTTCGCGCAGCGGCGCACTTCGCCCTCGCGCAGTTGCACGTCCTCGAACTTCGTAAAATGAATCGTCGCGTTAGCGCGCAAAGCGACGCGATGCACCAGTTCGACCACGAACGTCATCGGCGAACTCCAACTGGTGCCTTCGGGGATGGCAAGAGGTTCGCGCTCGTTCGCGGGCTGCGCGGGAAAGCGGGGAAGGATGTCAAAGGTGGGGATTTTCGCGTGGCGGCGTCCCTCCTGCGGGCCACTGTGGGCGGTGGCGTTGATTTCCACCCCAGTGGGGAAAATCATCCGCACCTGCTGCCTGTTGGCTTCGCGGGCTGGGAACCACTGCTCGGACCATCGCGGCTTCATGCCGGGGGGGGTGGACGCGCCACCACCCATGCCGGGCATCCCCATGCCTCGACCGGGCCCTACCCCCATCATGCCCATCCCACCGGGCATGCCGGGCATCCCCATCCCGCCGTCCATGCCACCGCCTTGCACGCCCTCACGTCCGCGCTCAAAAGCGTATTGGACGATGGTGCGAATGTTGGCGGCGCCGGTGACCAGCACGTCGCGGATTTCCTGACGCAGCAGGAGAGAAATTTGCTTGTCCAACGCGGTGGTGTCCGGCGCCTGCACCATGCCCGCGCCGCCCATGCCACCCCCGCCCGGCATGCCCGGCATCCCCATGCCGCTCATGCCTTCGTCGCCCGAGCCCATTCCTCGCCCCATGCCCAGCATCCCGGGCATGCCCATACTGCCCATGCCGGGCATCCCCGGCATGCCGGGCATCCCGGGCATGCCCATACTGCCCATGCCCGGCATCCCGGGCATGCCCACGCCGCCACCGGGTGCCCCTCCCCCCGTCCCTCCGCCACCTGCGACGAGCTTCGAGTGGACAGTGGCGACGGCATTGCTTTCTATCCACTGGCGATAGCGGGCGGTGACCCGCTTCGCGTAGTCGTCATAATTCCAGTGGCGGAACAAAAACCGCTGTCCGTCGAGGATCACGATGCCATTCGCCACGCGGAAGGTAACGCGGGTGGTGCCGACGGGGTAACCGGCGGCATCGTGGAACGTGACCTCAAGCGTGCGGTCGCCGTTATCGAGCTCGAACGTGTCGAGGACAAAGGAATCCTCGCCGACAATCGAGTGAAATTTGCCATCTAACTTCACGAAGAAATAACCCTGCTGAATGTCGCGCTTGAACCGCACGGTGATCCGCCCGCGCACCTGTTCACCTTCGCGGGGATACTCGATGCTGAAGCGCTGCTGCGCCATGGCTGCTCCCGCCGCGCAGAGAAGACAAAACGCGCCTAACAACAGGGCTTGTT
>JANWYM010000063.1 GCA_025055355.1 Abditibacteriales bacterium | reverse complement strand
GGGGCTGTTGGTCAGTCGCGTGACGCGCCGAAGCCCCCGCCGCTCGCTCCACAGCCAGCCGCGCAACGCTCGCTTGTCAGGGTCATAACACAGCCATACTCCGGCATCCGAAATGTCCGCTCATGCAAATCCTTCTTCGTCGCCTAATCCTCCGTCGCTGTGCTGGGCACAAGCAACTCCGCGATGACGTTCAGTATGCTGCCTGTCCTCCCCCATACCACCCACGCCCCACGCGTAACTGCCGTCCACGTCCAGCACGACGTAGAAATCCTACCGCCTCCCACCTCTGCGCTTGTGAACCGCTCGCCCTCCAATTATACTTAACCCTGAAAAGGAGTGAACGATGTATCAGCAGGCACGGGTTAGAAACTTTAGCGTCATCGCGCACATTGACCACGGCAAGTCCACGCTCTGCGATCGCATTTTGCAGTTGACGGGGGCGATTCCCGAGCGCGAGATGCGCGAGCAGGTGCTGGACTCGATGGATTTGGAGCGCGAGCGCGGCATCACAATTAAGGCGAGCGCGGTGCGCGTCGAATACACGGCGCGCGATGGGCAGATCTACGTGTTCAACATCGTGGACACGCCAGGGCATGTGGACTTTTCTTACGAGGTCAGCCGCAGCCTCGCGGCGTGCGAAGGCGCGATTCTGGTCGTGGACGCCTCGCAGGGCGTTGAGGCCCAGACGGTGGCGAACGCGCATCTCGCCGTCCTGGGCGATTTGGAAATCATTCCTGTCCTCAACAAGATTGACTTGCCCAACGCCCACCCGGAGCGTGTCACGCGAGAGATTGAAGAAATCGTCGGCTTGCCCGCCGACCACATCATCGCCGTCAGCGCGAAGCAAGGCACAGGGGTGCCGGAACTGATGGAAGCCATCGTGCAGCGCATCCCGCCGCCGCAGGGCGACCCCCACGCGCCGCTGCGCGCTCTCGTGTTCGACTCGAAGTATGACGATTATCGCGGCGTCATCACTTACGTCCGCGTGCGCGAGGGGACGCTGAAAGCGGGGATGCCAATTCTGCTGATGTCAAACAAGGCGCGGTTTGAGGTGCAGGAGGTGGGCGTGTTCCGCCCCGACATGACGCGCGTCGAGCAACTCAGCGCGGGTGAGGTGGGTTACGTCATCGCGGGCATTAAGGACGTGCACGACATCCGCATCGGCGACACCATCACCGAAGCCAACCGCCCCGCTCCCGCGCCGCTGCCCGGCTACCGCGAGCCCAAGCCGATGGTGTTCTGCGGCCTGTATCCGACCGAGGGCGAGGAGTTCTCCCGCCTGCGTGACGCGCTCGACAAGTTGCGGCTGAACGACGCCAGTTTGCAATATCAGGCGGAAAGTTCACCCGCGTTGGGGTTCGGGTTCCGCTGCGGGTTTTTGGGCTTGTTGCACATGGACATCATTCAGGAGCGATTGGAGCGCGAGTTCGACTTGAGCCTCATCGCCACCGCTCCCAGCGTCGTATATCGCGTCATCAAAACCAACGGGGAAGTCTTGGAGATTGACAACCCTGCCAAGTTGCCCAAGCCTTATGAAATTGAAAGAATCGAAGAGCCGATGGTGGAGGCGACGATTCTCGTCCCCGAAGAGTATATCGGGGCGTGTCTGGATTTGTGCGAGGAGCGGCGCGGCACCTATAAGGACATGATTTACTCTGGCAGCCAGCGCATCACCCTCCGCTACCTGCTGCCGCTGAGTGAGATCTTGCTGGACTTCTTCGACCAACTCAAATCGCGCACGCGGGGCTACGCATCGTTCGACTATGAGTTCTCCGGGTTTCAGGAGGCGGAGTTGGTCAGAGTGGACGTGCTGGTGAACGGCGAAATCGTGGACGCGTTATCGTTCATCACCCACCGCGAGCGGGCGTACCGGCGCGGCAAGGCGCTGGTCACCAAACTGAAGGAGGTGATCCAGCGGCAACTGTTTGAGGTCCGCCTGCAAGCCGCCATCGGCAGCAAAGTCATCGCCAGCGAGCGCATTCCCCCCTTGCGCAAAGACGTCACCGCCAAATGCTACGGCGGCGACATCACACGGAAGAGGAAATTGCTGGAGCGGCAAAAAGAAGGCAAGAAGCGTATGAAACAAGTCGGGCGCGTCGAGATTCCCCAAGAGGCGTTTTTGAGCGTGTTGAAGGTGAACGAGTGAGTTCTCTCGGAGCCTACCCCCAAAGCCCCGATTGACATGAAGTCCGTCCCGAGGTCTGGCGCCTGCGAAACCCGCTGGCGCAGGTAGCCGAAGTCGCCGGATTGCGGGACGGCAGGCCCCCATTTCCATGGGGGGAGTTTTGGAGATGGGCTTTGAGGCGGAGGGGATGGCTTCGTCGCTGCGCTCCTCGCCCTGGTAGGCCTTTTCATCGGGGAGGGGACAACGGAAATAACCCTACCGCCGCAGGCTTGCTACCCACCGCCGCAGCGCCAGTTCCATCGCGTCCGCTACGTCCTGATGTTGGTCAATCACATTGGACTGGTCGTAGGGGTCGTCGGGACGATGATATAACTCGGAGGGCTGGCTGCCGTCAAGGAACAGGTGGTATCGCCATTCGGCGTTTTGGATGGACCACGTTTGCCGGTAGTGACCGCTGCAGGCGAAGTCGCGCACCTTGTCTATCTCCCCCCGCAGCAGCGGCAAAAGACTGTGACCGTGCAGGTGAATCTCCTGCTGACTCACGGACATGTCCTGCGGGAACGTACCTGTGGTTTGCGGAGCGCGGTAAATCAGCGGCAGCGGGGTTCGGATGTCGAGCGCGTCCAAAATCGTCGGCATGACATCGGTCGGCTGCACGAGGGCGTGGACCTGCGGTGGGGGTTGCACGTTCCATGATGCAGGCAGTTTCATCACCCACGGAATCCGCACCAGTTCCTCGTAGTTCCACGGGCGCGCTTTGCGGATAATGCCATGCTCGCCCAACGGCTCGCCGTGGTCACTCAGCCAGAGAACCAGCGAATCATCGTAAACCTCCAACTCGCGCAACGCGTCCAGCAGCACACCCGCCCACTTGTCCACGAACGTCACCTCGCCCGCGTAGAGCGACCTGATGCGCTGCACCTCGTCCGGCGTCAGATAGCCTTCCGTCGCTCCCGCCACTGGGTCAATCAAATCCTGTCCGCGATACTGGGGGTCCCGATACATGGACCAGAACGGCTCAGGGGGGTCCCACGGTTCGTGCGGGTCGAAGTAGTCCACCCACACAAACAGCCTGTCTTTAATCCCCCTTTGCTTGACGATGTATTCCAGCCATCGCAGGGCTTCGCGGGTGACGCGCGGCGCGAACCAGTCTTCTTCCTGCTGGAACCTGGAGCGGTTGCGGAGATATTGCTCAAAGCGCGGACGCCACAGGGCGTCGGTGTCATCGCCCCGAAGACGATGCCATTGCGTCAGGTCAACGGGCACGTCGTCCACAACCCACGGGTCATACTCCTGCCCGCGCACCCAGACAACGGTGTCGAACCCACGCCCGCAGTTGAACGCGGGCTTATGCATGTGGTAAGTGTCGGTGATGAGCGCGGAGGTGAAACCTTGGTCCCAGAGGACCTCCGCGAGTAAGTAGTCGTTATGCTCGAACATCTGCCAGCCGCGAAACGGAAACCCCACGCGCCCCGTCCACCACGTCGTCCGCGTCGGCAGCGTCGGCAGGCTTTCGGCGTAAGCGTGCAGGAACACCGTCCCCTCCGCTGCCAACCGGTCCAAGTTCGGCGTGGCGACTTTCTGCCCGTTGTAGCGCAGGCACATCGGATAACAACCGCAATGGTCAGCCCGCAGGCTGTCAGTGACGATGACGATGATATTCATGACCTCAGCGAATTGAGGGCAACTCCTTTGTCGTTTCCCCAAGTGGAGCAAAAGGTCGCAAACGACGAGGCTTGTCCGGGGCAACGCGAAGGGTGCTTCGCTGCGCTCGAATGACAGGGGTTTTGCAACGCAGGCCGAGTTCCTCGTTCAAAGCCCTGCCATGAAGTTGAAAATCCGGTCCGCCGCGCCGGGCAATGTTTCGTGTCCGAAATCGGGGTAAAGAACGATATGCTTGGGCGACGGGATTTTGTTGTAAGCCGCGAACTGTGTCGAGGGCGGACAAACGGTGTCCAACAAACTCGTGAACATCAGCACCTCGGCGCGAATGCGGTGCGCGAGGTGTTGACAGTCAATATAACCCAGTCGCGTGAAGATGTCCTGCTCGCGTTCGTGAGTGGGGTCGAACAGGCGGAAGAAGGTGCGCAGTTCCTCGTAAGCCGCCACGTCCAAATCCATCTCCCACACGCGCTGATAGTCGCACAAAAACGGGAACACCGGCGCGGCGCGCTTGATGCGCGGCTCTAAGGCGGCGCAGGCGAGCGTGAGTCCGCCGCCCTGCGAGGCACCTGTCGCGCCCACGCGGTCGGCGTCCACTTCGGGCAGGTCCATCACGATGCGGGCCAGTTGCGCGGCGTCGAGAAAAATCTGCCGAAACAGTAGTTTTTCCGGCGCGTCGTCCAAGCCACGAACGATGTGCCCCCGCAGGGTGTTGCCCTTGACACCGCCGACGTCCTCGGACAATCCGCCCTGCCCGCGACAGTCCAGCGCGGCAACGGAGAAGCCTTGCGCCACGTAGTTAAGTTTATCGCACCAGTCGCCGCTGCTACCGGCATAGCCGTGAAACATCAGCACAGCAGGATGCGGCGTCGGCGCGTGCTTGGGGCGTAGATACTTCGCATGAACCCGCGCCCCGCCGACGCCCGTGAAGTAAAGATGAAAGCACTCCGCGAACGGTGCGTTGAGGTCGTGTGGCACCAGTTCCACTTGCGGGTCCACCGCGCGCATCTCCGATAGCGCCCGGTCCCAGTATTCCTCCATATCTGCCGGACGCGGGTTGCGTCCTTGATACTCCCATAACTGTGAGAGGGGCATTTCAAAGACAGGCATGGATGTCCTCCCCGAATCGTCCGCGTCGTCCTCCCCATCGGTCGTTTCCTCCGATCGGTTTGAACGTAACGATGACGAGGACGAAGACGATATTCTACGTCCATCGCCTGAATCCTGTTTTTTCGCCCGCAAAAAGGATTCCCCCGCCGCATCACTAAAAAAATAAAGCCTTCAAGCGTTATGCAGTTAGATGCGCAGTCCACAACGCAGACCGTCGCGGGCTGCACTCCCCGACCTGTTGAGGACCCTCTGCGCAACGACGTGACGCTTGAGGATGTCATTCTCGAGGACGGTAAGGGAGATGGCGTTGAAACGTCTGGGTTTTTGCGCGATGTGGTTAGCGTTCATGGCTGCCATGCTGGGGGCGGCGCCGATGCCCAAGAAAAAGTCAGACCCGTTGTTGGAAAAGGCAAAATATCTTCAGCGGGACTTAATTGACAAGCACCTGCTGGAGGGGCTTTACGTTTCCATCGTGCCTGCCACGCCGCCGGGGACGAAGTTGCAGCACACCACCGACGGCCCGGGCAACGTCCTGCACGCGGGCGTGTGGACGGGACGCTACCTTGCGGGCGTGGGGTATCAGTATGCCGTCACGAAAGACCCCTGGGTGCGCCAGCACGGCGGGGAGATCCTGCGCGGGTTGCGCAAGTTGCAGGAGGTCACGGGCAAGCCCGGTTTGTTAGCGCGGGGGTTTGTCAAAGGGCATGGTCCTGTCGCGGGCTGGGAAACGGGCGGCAACGACTCTAAGGAGTGGCATCAGGGGCAGGGTAAATACAAGGACTACCGTTGGTATGGCGATGTGAGCGTGGACAACTTTAACGCGGTGCTTTACGGCTACGCGGTTTACTACGACCTCGCCGCTGACGCCGCGCAGAAGAAGTTCATCGCCTACGACGTGGACCGTTTAATGACGCACCTCTTGGACAACCACTGCCGCATCGTGGACGTGGACGGGGAGGTGACGACGTGGGGGCATGTGGGGATTGACCCCGACCCCGCGCGGGACGAGTATTACAAAAAACTCTACGCGAACATCTTAGCCCGCGCCAATTTGCAGGACGCGCCGTGGCGTCCGCCGCTACGCGCCTCGCTGATGCTGCTGCCGGACTTGCTCATCGCCTATCACATCACCGGCAAGCCGCGTTACCGAGATTTCTACCAGCGCGTCGTCGCCCGGTTCAAGGACAACCCTGACGTGATGCGCGACCCCCGCCCGTTTTCGCTGGAACGTCTCGCCCGCGTCAACCACAGCAGCGAGGGGCAGGCTTACGAAGCCCTCTACAACCTCATCCGCTACGAGCGCGACCCCGACCTCCTCAAACTCTATCGCCAATGGGTGTTGGATTTGTGGGAGATGAATTGGATGGAAGGGAACGCGCTGTTTGCGTTTATGACGCTTGCCCTGCTGCCGGAGTATCGCGCGCCGGTCAAGCCCGGCGTGTCGCGGGCAACACCCCACAAGGTCCCGCACGGCCAGGAGGGGTTGCGGCTGGCGATTCAGACCTTGCGGCTTTACCCGTATGATCGCGTGCTGCGCCCCGTGATGAACTCGCGGCGCAAGGACATCGAACTGAACCCCTACGCCGATCGCTTCGGCAGCAAGCAGAGTGCGAAGCCTCTACCCATCAACCAGCGCCCGCATGACAACGAATATGCGTGGAAGGGGAACCCCTATTTACTGGATGGCTGGCTCAAGCCGACGGTGACGCAAATTCAGTTTGCTTGCGACGACCCGCAGGTGTGGTGGTTCTGTGACAGCGCGGGGCGCCTTTACATGACGCGGGATGACGGCAAGACGTGGCGCGACATGAGCCTCGGCTTAATGGGCGCGCGCGTGCACAACATCGTCGCCTCGAAGACGCGCACGTTTGTGCTTTATGCTCAGACCGACCAAGGCGTTTTCCTCACCCGCGACGGTGGCATGAGTTGGCGACCTGTGCCGACGGGAGAAGCACCCACGTTTGAGACGCCGAACTTCAAGGAGTGGCAGAGAGGGCCGGGGGGCAACTTGTCCTACAAAATCAACGATGCGAACGAACTCGTGCGCTCCCCTGACGGCGGCATAACCTACGCGCCCTGCATGAGGGGCTGGCGCATCCCGCTGGCGCACTCCGTCTTCTGCACGCCGCGCGGTGTAATCGCCAGCGGTCCTGGCGGCTGTTATCTCAGCAAGGATGGGGAAAAGTGGACGGAACTCAAACTGTGGCAGGAATACGAAACGGGTGCGGCGGATTTCCTCCATGCGTATTGGATGGGCAGATACTATGGGCTATTGGAACGATAGCCGCGAGCAAGCCCACGTGAGAGAGTGGGTGTTGCGGGCAACGTCGGTCTGCGCGGCACTGCCCTTACTGCCCCTGAACCATTTTCCCCTGGTGCGGTCTGTTAGCCTTCGACACCTTCGGTCCCGTGTAATAGATGGTGCCCACTGTTGCTTGCGCGCTTTCCTTCGTGCGGCTGCACCCATAGAGCAGAAGGGACAGCGCCAGACCGATGCAGAGTCCCCCAGCCACGCACTTGTGATGTTTTCTCATGCGTCTTCCCTCCCCTACTTGTCGTATGACAGATATTTCATATACCAACACCCCTGCGCGTCCTGCGCCAGATACCGCTCGATGTTGCCCTTAATCCACTTGGCGTGTCCGTCCAAGAAGATGAAGTTGCCACCGCCGTGATGGGCTTCCGCCGCCTCGCAGCCAAAGGTCGCCCCGAACGCACCAAACGGATAGGGCGGTCCCAGCAGCACCGTCCCGACGGAATCGCCAATGTTCGCCGTCTCCGCCGGGCGCTGCACCGCTGACAGGTGGAACACCGCGAAATTCAAACTCCCCGCGTAGGCGTAGTAGGGGTCTTGGAGCGTGCAACGCCCCCTGCGCTCCGCCCACGTTATCGTGTAGTGCGTCAGATACTGCAACGGGGGCACAAACCCTGTCGCGCTGCCCGCACCCATGCAGTCCGGGCTTTCCATCGCCCTTTTGCGGGACTCCTCGTTGAACCCCGGGTCGAAGAAAACCTGCTGGTTCTTCACATACGGCTGCAACTTGTTGAACCAGAGGTGCTTGAGCCGCTCTGGCACGTTCGTGCGCGGAATGCCCGACCCCTGCAGCGTCCACACGGGAACAAGGCACTCGTCATAGTCTTGCGCATACTGCATTTGCGCCAGACCAATCTGCCGACAGTTGCTCAAACACGCTGCCGCTCGCGCCTTCTCTCGCGCCTGATGAAACACCGGCATCAGCATCGCGGCGAAGAGGGCGAGGAGGGCGATGACGATGAGCAACTCCATCAAAGTGAAACCACATCTGCGCATCGTTTTCTCCTTCGAGCATGTCCTCTGGACGCCCCAACTGGTTGGGAACAGGAGCCCGCTGCGCCGTCGCGGAACCAGTTCAGGCCTCCAGCGGCGGGATCTTCCTGCGGCGCGTTGCCGACAGGTCGGTATAGGTGATACCTCCCCAGAGTGTCTCCGTCCGTGCGGTCCTAAGAGGGGGCGAGTTGAGGCTTCCCTGCAAACGTCTTCAGTCACTCCTGCCTACATTTACCTCAGTCTTCGGTCAGTTTGAGGAGACGGGAGCAAATAGAGGCTGGAGAGGAAACGTCTATCTTCGCGTCACTGGGCGTCTGAGGCTCACGAAGCCAAGCAGAACGTTGCAAATTATGTTGAACGTCAACGTCACCCTCTGCGGCGTCCTGTGGAATAATCAATACAGGCTCCAGCAAGGGAGGTGAGAACTTTGTCGTCCCTTCTGCGTGAAGAGGATGGGCAGACCTTAGTAGAGTATGGGCTGCTGGTGGCGTTGATCGCGTTGGTCGTCATCGCCATTTTGACCGTGTTGGGGAGGAAGGTTCGAGACGTTTATGTAAACGTCAACACCAGCATGAAGTCCACCACGTAGCGCGCCCTGCCGTCCCCGTCTTGCGACTGTTTCTGGTTGCTCATATACCTTGAGTAACCCAGACGCCCATCAGGCTGGCACAGAGCCGCACGTCTCTCCGCTAAGACATCACATCAAGAGCGTGCGGCTCTGTCGCTCAAGCGCAGTATAAAGATCGCGAGAGGTGAGAGGGCGATGCTCCACTACCGACTGACCCCCGAAGGCTTCCAAACGTTCGACGGTCAAAACTGTCTGTTCTGCCAACAACCTGTCCGCAAATGCTCCTAAGGGATCCGCGACAAGTTCCTCACGACGCAGCACTGCCTTAGGCGCAGTGCATAGAACGTGCGCTGAGAAATACAAAGTCTGCGAATACCACCCCGACTTTGCCGTCGTCGCGGAGGGGCTTTACGGTGGGCTCATCCCTCTGGCTCTGCCAGGCGATGGATAATGAACAGTCCCCGCAGCCAACTTATCGTCCGTTGCGCCCGTTCTCTCCGCCCTTCATGAGAGCCATAACCACTCGCTCCGGTAATAGAGGAAGTTCCGTGATGTAGAGGCCTGTGGCATCCGCCACCGCGTTGACGAGGGCGGCGGCGCCGGGGGCGATGGGCGGCTCGCCGATGCCTTTGACACCGAACGGTCCGTGCTCGGACGGCTTCTCGACGATGAGCGACTTCATATCGGGCAGGTCGGCGGCAGTAGGTATCTGGTAGTCGAGCAGGGTCGCGTTCATCACGCGGTCCTGTCCGTACTTGTAATGCTCCATCCACCCCCACGCCAACCCCTGCACGGCGCCGCCTTCCATCTGTCCCTCACATTCCAGCGGGTTGATGGCGACGCCCACGTCAAGCGCGTTGTCGAACTTCAGGATTTTGATCGAGCCGGTTTCGGGGTCAACTTCGACCTTGACGATTTGCGCGGAGATGACCGGGTGCGACGGCTCGTTGGCGAACGTCCCAGTGGCGACCAGCGGGCCGGCAGGGGTGCGCATAGCCAGCTGGGCGATTTCGCGGAAAGTCATCGCCCGGTCGGGGTCGTTCTTCACGAACACCTTCCTGCCCTGCATCACGAGGTCGTCAACGTTGGCTTCGAGTTGCTGCGCGGCCAGTGCCAACATCCGCTGACGGAGCGCCTCCGCGCCGCGCTTGACGGCGTTGCCCACACTGTAAAGCACGACGCTGCCCCCGCTGCCGGTGACTTCGGGGGTAGAATCCGTGTCGCCGTGCACGACGCGCACGTCCTCGTAGTCCACCCCCAACACCTCAGCGGCAATCTGCGCGCAGGCGGTGTCGGTGCCTGTGAGGTCCACCTTGCCGTAGAACACGCGCACCTTGCCGTCCCCTTGGATCGAGACCACCGCGCTGCCGGGCGCCGCGCCGTTCCACCACTCGCCCACCGCAACGCCCCAGCCTTGATTGGGTCCTTTGGTGCGTTCGTGCCAGCCGACATGCTCGGCGACCTTCTTCAACGTCTCTTTGAACGCCACACGCTTGAGGGGGGCTTTGCCCAGCACAGAGTCGCCGTCCTCGGCGAGGTTCTTCAACCGGATCTCCACTGGGTCAATGCCCAGCGCGCGGGCGACTTTGTCCAGTTGCACTTCTGAAGCGAACGTGGTCTGCGGCGCGCCAGGGGCGCGGTAAGCCGCCGTGCCGGGTTTGTTGGTGTGAACGCCATAAGCATCCCACTTGACGTGCGGAATCTTATACCAGCCCGCGATGCGCCCCGTCTGACCGACCGACGCCCCACCGACGCAGCCCGCGTCCCAGAAAGCAATCGCCTGTCGCGCCACGAGCGTGCCGTCTTTCTTGGCGCCCGTTTTCAGCCAAATCACTAACCCCGGCGCGGGGCGTCCGTCTAAAAACTCTTCCTCCCGCGAGTAAACTATTTTCACGGGGCGCCCTGTGATTTTCGCCAGCAGCACCGCGTGCGGATGTAACAACGTGCCGAACTTCGCCCCAAAGCCCCCGCCGATAGTCGTGCCAATGACATTGACGTCCGCTGGGTCTAACCCCAAGGAACTGGCGATGCCCGAGCGCATTGCAAAGATGGATTGGGTGCTCGTCCAGACGTTGACCTTGCCCGTGGGCTCGACGACCGCGAGGACAGCGTGCGGTTCGAGATACATCTGATGGACGCGGGGGATGTGGAACCAGTCTTCGACGACCAGGTCGGATTCCTTGAACCCCTGCTCGACGTCGCCAAAGTTGAAGTGCTGCTCCTGCACGATGTTGTAAATTCTCTGCGTGGTGCCGTCGGGCATGAGGGCATCCACTTCCTTCGCGTCGTCGCGCACGCGCGGGGCATCAGGTTTGATGGCTTCCATCACATCGAACACGGCGGGAAGCGGTTCGTATTCGACCTCGATCAAATCAATCGCGTCCTCCGCGATGCCAGGGTCCTCGGCGGCGACGGCGGCGATTTTCTCGCCTTGATAGTAAACCTTGTCGCTGGCAAACAGTTCCTGCGACACCTTGAAACCGTGCACGGTGTCCTCTGTCTCCGCGCTCGCGCCGCCCAATGTAGCGGCAGTGATGACGGCGCGGACACCAGGGAGTTTTTCCGCCTTGCTGGTGTCAATCCGTTTGATGCGGGCGTGCGAATAAGGACTGCGCAGGAACTTGCCCCACAGTTGTCCGGGCAGGTTGATGTCCGCGCTGTATTTCGCCGCGCCCGTCACTTTCTCCCTCGCGTCAATGCGCGGCACAGGCTTACCGATGACCTTGTAAACACTCATTGGTCCCCTCCTGATTGCAGTGACCAGTGACTCACGGAGACACGTCACTGGTCATTGGTTAATATGAATTATCCGCCAGGGAGCGGCGGAAACAGACTCACTTGATCGCCGTCTTTGAGCGGCGTGTCCACAAAGCGTTCCTCGTCGTTGACCACTATCATCCATACGCCTTCGTCCTGCTCAAACGGAATCCCTAAGGCGTCGAGCAGGCGCAGGACGGTGGCGCCCTCCGGCAACGTGATGACGGCTTTGCCGTTGACGGCGTCCTTCGGCAGATGTTGTCGGAAATGACCGAACAGTTTGACCTCGACTTGCATATACCAACCTCACATTTTTTTATCCGGGCAGTATTTTAATTGATTCTCCGCAAATGTGCAAATTCTCCCAGAGCAGTCTTCATGCGCGCGATTCCCCCGCGCGCAGAAGAGCATCCGCCCACCCTATATCTTCGCCCTCTCATAGAATCGTCGGATCTCTGCGGTGGAGCGATGCTCTAACGTCATGGATGAGGCGCCGACGAAGTAGCCAGAGCGCTGAGGGACGACCTCCACTCTCATCGCCCAATTGCACCTTTGCGTCTTTGCGCTCTCGCGTCTTTGCGTTACAATGTTACAGTAGGAGCCTGTCAATCATTGGCGTCAGTGCCGATGGGGTCAGAGCAGCATGGGACGACTTGTGCCGGGGCGGATGAGTGGGGGTGAAACGCGGCGAAGAGATTGAGCGGGATATGCGGCGGAGTCGGGAACTCGACGAAGCACACGCTCTACATGGGACGGGTGATGCCATCAACTGGGGTGGCTGCCGCAAGGTAAGGGAGGCGACACCGTGAACGAGCAACAGCAACAACGCCTACGTCAACTGCCGAAAGTGGACAAACTGCTTGCCGACGAGCGCATCGTCGCCCAGATGGACGGGCAACCGCGCCGCGTGGTGGTGGCGGCGGTGCAGCAGGCGATTGAGGAAGCGCGGCAGCGCGTCCTCGCAGGAACGGCGGAAGTGGTCACGACGGAAAGCGTGGTCGCGCGCGTCCTTGCGCTGATTGAGGAGCAGTCGCGCCCGACGCCCCGCCGCGTCATCAATGCGACGGGCATCATCGTCAAC
>JANWYM010000639.1 GCA_025055355.1 Abditibacteriales bacterium | reverse complement strand
CAGCAGATACGAGTAAGGACGATGCAAGCGGACGACGAGCAGGTGTTTGCCGTCGGGCGACGGCTCTGCCGAAGCGAAGATGGCAGGCTTGCCGACGCGGGTCATCTTTGACGTCTGCGCGTCCACCAGCGTCAGTTGCGAGGTGGCGTAGTAATCAAACAAGTCCTCATCGTGCGCGTTCTGCAATAGGTCTTGATAAGTGCGCACAGGCGCGGGTTTGCCGGAACTCTCCTGAATGGTCGGCCCCGTCGGTGCTGGGGGCGGCGCGGGCGGCTTGCCGCGAGTAGGCACAATCGTTTGACACAGCAGGGTGCGGCTGTCGGGCATCCACTGGAATGCCGAACCGTAAGCAGCGTTGAGCGTCACGCCGTTCACGCGGCGCACCGCGCCCGTTGTCGCATCACCCACGTAGAGTTCAATCGTCGTCGACGTCGTGTTAGTGAACGCGAACCGCTTGCCATCCGGCGACCAGGACGGGAAACTCAGGCGCGGGTTGGCGGGGACTTTGATTTTCTGTTCCTTCCCGTCCGCGATCGTCTTCAACGTCAACCCGATGAAACGTGGCGGGTTATGCGGTCCGTTCGTGTGGGGATTGATGCGCAACCCCGCCAACCGCAACATCGGCTGCGCGAGGTCAGCGATGCGCGGATAGCGCACGCCCTGCACGAGCAGCAACTTATCGCGGGTTGGGCTGACCGAGACCGACGGCGTGGGCGGCGCATCCAGAATGTCCGTGATGACCTTCGGCGGTCGCTGATACAGCGGTGTCTGAGCAGACGCGCACCAACGCCAAACAACCAAAGCCAATGTGAGCATCACAAGGCGACGTATGAGGAGGTTACGCATAAATCCTCCTTGTCTTTGACGTATGACGCATCACGTTTCACGTTTCGCGTTTCTGCTGTATGATACCACCACTCAAAACCGTCGTCAAAGGTTTGCATCTCCCCTACCGATTCGGATATAATAAGGCACGTGGACATCGCACTGTTTGATTACAACCTTCCTCCCGAACTGATCGCGCAGGAGCCGCTGCGGGAGCGCGACCACTCGCGGCTGCTGGTGTTAGAGCGAGCGACGGGCGCGATACAGCATCGGCGCTTTTTTGAGATCGGCGAGTTTCTGCGGGCAGGCGATTTATTGGTGCTTAACGACACCCGCGTGTTCCGCGCGCGGCTGCGCGGGCGCAAGGAGCCGACGGGCGGGAAGGTGGAGGTGTTGCTACTACGCGAAGTGGAAGCGGGGTTGTGGGAGGCGCTGGTCAAGCCGGGGCGGAACGCGAAGGTAGGGAGCACGCTGTCGTTCGGGGAAGAGACCTCCCCCAGCCCCTCCTCGGCAAGGAGGGGAGAAAGGGGAACTCCCCTCCTGGGCAAGGGGAGGTTGAGGGGGGTTGTGCGGATGCACGTCGAAGGCCGCACCGATTTCGGCGGGCGGTTGCTGCGGGTGGAGGAGGCGCAGACCTTTCGGGAGAAACTGCGCACCATCGGCGAAGTGCCGACGCCGCCCTACATTCATCGCCCGGTGACGGACGAAAACGAGTATCAAACGGTCTACGCCCGGGAGGAAGGGTCGGTGGCGGCGCCGACGGCGGGGTTTCACTTCACGACCGCGCTGTTGGAGCGGCTGCGGGCGCAGGGTGTTGAGCAGGCGTTTGTGACGCTGCACGTCGGGATTGATACCTTCCGTCCGATCCAGGAGAAGGAGATTGAGCGGCATCAGATGCATGCGGAGTTTTATGCCGTCCCGGCGGCGACGGCGGAGGCGATTGCGCGCACGCGGCAGCGAGGAGGACGTGTGATTGCCGTCGGCACGACGACAGTGCGCACGTTGGAGTCCGCTGGGTCAGCGGAAGCGGGAGGGACAGCAGGCACCGTAGTAGCCGGGTCAGGCTGGACGCGGTTGTTCATCACGCCGGGGTATCAGTTCCGCGTGGTGGACGCGATGGTGACAAACTTTCACCTGCCCCGTTCGACGTTGCTGCTGCTGGTGTCGGCTTTTGCGGGAAGGGAAACCGTTCTGCGGGCTTACGAGGAAGCCGTGCGGCATCGTTATCGCTTTTACAGTTTTGGCGACGCAATGCTGATTCTGTAACGTGAAACGTGAAACGTAAGGCGTGAGGCGTTGTCCGGAAGCGGCTACTCACGTAGGATGGATCACGCTTCACACTCCGTAGCGTTGCAGTAGAAGGAGAGGCAGAATTCATGGCAGCCGAGAACACACAAAGATGGGACAACTTAGTCCAATGGCGTAAATACGTCGAACGGTTGGCACAACGGGTGGAGGAGACGAAGTCTCCGAACAACGGACAGCCATCTGTGCAGGTGGAGCAGAACATACCCACCCAACAGACTGATACCTACCGGCGGAGAGGCAAACAGCGCAAACCTCCCCTAACGAAGGAGGAACTGCTGAAGCGGCTTTTGGATCCCATTTTGACCTTGCAGGAAACAGCCATCATTTTAGGTGTCAGTCCGGCAACGGTGCGGCGCTACGCCAACGAAAAGGGCGAGCGCAGATTGAACTGCCTGCGCACCCGGGGTCAGCAGCGGCGGTTTCGCTTGTCCGACGTGCTGGCGTTTGAGGAGCAGTTGCGTCAGAACGCGCGGCGGGGGGGCCGACACAGCAAGGCGTCATCACACCGTCCGCGCCCGCAGCCGCCGCAGCCCAACGCGACGGCTCCCGTCGTCCGCCCGCCCATACGGTTCAGCGATTGAGAGAGAGTTCCCTTGAATCCAGACGAATACCGGACAATGTATGACTGGGAGGAACATTACTGGTGGTATGTCGGACGACGTGCCATCGTGGGATCCCTCCTGTCTGGA
>JANWYM010000638.1 GCA_025055355.1 Abditibacteriales bacterium | reverse complement strand
TGTCTCGCCGTAGTTGCGCGTCACGGTCACGTTCACGCCGCGCGGGATGATGCTTCCTTTGAGGCTCTCCACTTTCGCCAGCACTTGGTTGGCGATGACGATGGCGTTCTTGCCTTTGCGCTTGGCGACAGACAACGTGACTGCGGGTTGAATGTCGCCCGTCGCGCCGTGACGGGAACCTCCGACGGCGTCGCGGACGACGGGGGATGGAGGGTCAACGCTCGCCGCGTGCGCGGCTTCGCCCTCTGCGCCGTGCGCGCCGTATGCCTTGCCTTTGGCAAAGAAGACGTAGTTGCTGGGTTCTTCCGGCGCGTCCTCCACCGTCGCCACATCGCGCAGGTAAACGGGGCGCCCGTTGAACGCGCCGACGACCACGCGGCTGACTTCCTCGGCGGTTTGTAGGAACTTGCCGGTTTTCACGCGGAACTCGGTGTTGCCTTTGCTGAAACTGCCCGCCGGCAGTTCCTGATTTGCCTGTTGAAGCATCTGCGCGACGGCAAGCGGTGAGAGGTTGTAGCCGCTGAGTTTAGCGGGGTCGAGCGTGACCTTGATTTGCCGCCGCTGTCCGCCGATAAGCGTGGTTTCCGACACGTCGGCGATTTGCTTGACCTCGCGCTCCACTTCGGCGGCGATGCGCCGCAACTGGTAGTGGTCGTAGCCTTCACCCCAAAACGTCAGCGCGAGAATCGGCACATCATCAATGCTGCGCGGCTTGATGAGGGGCTGCGACACGCCCGGCGGGATGCGGTCGAAGTTGGAATACATTTTGTTGTAGGTGCGGACGATGGCTTCCTCCTCGTCCGTCCCGACGTAAAAGCGCACGACCGCCATGCTCATCCCCGCGCTGGAGGTGGAGTAGATGTATTCCACGCCGTTAATCTCCCACAGGAGTTTTTCCATCGGCGTGGTGACGCGCTCCTCCACTTCCTTCGCGCTCATGCCCGGCGCCTGCACGAAGACGTCAATCATCGGCACGATGATTTGTGGCTCCTCCTCGCGCGGCAGCCGCAGCACCGCGAACACGCCTAACAGCAGACTCGCCACAATGATGAGCGGCGTCAGTTTGGAGTCAATGAAATAATGGGCAATACGCCCGGCGAATCCCAGTTGTCGGTTCATCGTTCATCACCTGTCATTTGTCAGTTGGCGACCGTCCATGATATGATATACTGAACCTCAGCGGAGGTGAGTTCCATGCAACCTGAACCGATTGAGCAAATTGAAGCCCGCTACAAAGACGAGTGGCTCGCGATTGAAGTGGTAGAAACCACCAAGCGGGGCAAACCAGTGAAAGGAGTTTTGATCGCTCATAGCTCGGATAGGGAAGAGGTGGAGCAAGCCGCGCAAGCGTCGCAGGCTCAATTCCTCATCCTGACTTATACAGGTGAAGTGCCCTACGTGCTGCTGGAGGTGCAACCGCATGGCAATCTTGAGGTTCAATCCTAATGCCAACGCTCTCGTGTTCCAGGCACTCGTCAGCGATGGCAGAGTCGTCGGATTAGACATGATAGTAGATACAGGAGCCAGCGGGACCACCATCCCCCTAAGCGTTGTCCAGAGATTATCACTGGCGGCTTCAACGACACAGCCGTCCTCAGCCGTCACAACCGCGCAAGGCGTAACAAGAGTTCCATTATTTACCTTGCCACGCCTCGACGCGTTGGGACAGCAGGTCAGGAATCTCGATGTCATAGGTCTTGACCTGCCTCCAACGGCTGGCGCGCATGGACTACTTGGCCTTAATTTTCTTCGCTCCTTCATCCTCGTCATCAACTTCCCCAAAGGCAAACTGGCGCTGCTGCAAGCCAACGCTCATCCGCTTCAACGTTGGCGCGGTTTCATCGAACTGCTGCGGGTTTATTGGTGACCTCCACGCGTGCGTTGAACCTTTTCCCGCCGACCGTCGTTCTACTCTATGAACGAACGTCCAAAGCATCGGCGCGGAGTCCGTCACGGCGCGCCGAGTCAATCAAACCGGAGGTAAAAACAGATGAAACGTCTGTGCCACATCCCCCCGAAGGCGTTAGTCGCTTATCTGGCAGTGTTCTGCCTGCTGCTTTTCGTCGCCCTCCGCGTCGCCGCAGCCGTCCTGTCTCCTTGGCGTTATCCGCAGGTGCGGACGGTGGAAACGACCCGCCTGCCCGACCTGACCGCCTTGCAGAAGAAACTGCAAGAAAGAGGGCTGTCGGCGACTTCCTACTGGGAACTGGAGCAACTGACCAAAAAGGGACGATTCGTTCACGCCCTCGTCGTGGTGACGCCCAAGGGCACAATCGTTAAAGCCTATCCCTATCGGCTCATCGGCAAAAGGCTCTACATGCCTTACGACCCGCGCCGGCGGGACGTGGGACATCAACTCGCCCGCCTGCTCTACAACCCGCGCATCGAGTGGTCGGAGCCGCTGGGGGCTTACCTCACGCCCCTGCACACGCGGAGCGATGTGCTGGTGGGACGCCGCGAGCGTTTGATAGGACATCTCATCATCGCTTTTCAACGCGTGTGGGAGCGGGTGGAAACCCCCTCGCCGCTGCACCCGTTCGCGCAGCAGATTTGCGACTGGGCGGACCCGCTCTCCCTGCTCGCCCTGATAGGCTACTGGCTGCTGCTGCCGTTGTGGGTGTATGCCGACGCGCGGCGGGCGCAGATGCGCGCGACCCCGTGGGCGTTCTTCACCTTGCTCACCAACGTCATCGGATTGCTGACCTACTTGGTGGTCAAATCCGAGATGCCCCCTTGCTGCCCGCAGTGCCGCCGCGAACTGGCGCGCGAGTTCGCCATCTGTCCCTACTGCGGTCCGCTGCTCCGACTGCGGCTGCAGCGTGCGACACGACTG
>JANWYM010000637.1 GCA_025055355.1 Abditibacteriales bacterium | reverse complement strand
GGTCATCGAGGCTATCCGTGGGCAGCGCGCTCAACCACGCCTCAATTTCCACTGCTCGCCATCCTGCACGCAAAATGCGCGGTGGGGACGATGTCATATCCACGACGGTCGAGGGCACGCCACCGGGCGCGTCGCCATCGTCAATCACAACATCAACTTGTTCCAGCAGAGACATCGGCATATCCGCGACGCGTCGCGGAGGCGGCTCGCCCGAAAAGTTAGCGCTGGGCGCGGTGAGCGCAACGCCCGACAGCCGCAGCAGCGCCAGCGTCACAGGGTGGTCGGGAATGCGCACACCGATCGTCTCCGTCCCCGCCGTCACGATGTCTGGCACGGAGGCGCGTTTGGGCAGCACGACCGTCACGCCACCGGGCAGAAACTTTTCCATCAACTTCCGCGCGACCGGCGGCACGGTGCGCACGAGGCGCGGCAGGTCCCCCACGCTCGCCACCAACACCGGCAGCGGCTTGCCCGCCTCGCGCCCCTTGATCTGAAAGACCTTTTCCACGGCGGCTGTATGCAACGCGTCGCAGCCGATGCCGTAAACCGTATCCGTCGGAAAAATCACAACGCCGCCGCTCTGTAAGACTTCAACGGCGGGTTGAAGTTGCGATGCCAAATCACGGTTGTGGTCGACGCGAATGAGGTGCATTGGGAAATCGGGGAATTGGGCAATGACATAGAGCGATTGTCTCAACATCCTCATTCCCCAATCCCCTTGCGATGATGACCCGTTCGATACCCCCGTAATCTTTGATGACCTCCTGCCTTGCGAACCCCGCGCGGCGGAACAGTTCGCATACGGCGCGGCTCTGGTGGATGCCCACTTCGCAAGCGATGAATCCATCAGGACACAGAAACTCAGCGGCTTCGGCAGCGAGACAGCGGTAGAAAGCCAATCCGTCCGCGCCGCCGTCCCAGGCGATGCGCGGTTCGTAGCGGCTGACCTCGGGCGGCAGTGAGTCCACATCGCTGTGCGGAATGTAAGGCGGGTTGGACACCATCGCCTGCAACTGTCCTTGCAGCCCCCACTGCCGCAGCGGTTGCAGACAGTTCCCCCGCGCAAACGCAACGCGCTCCCTCACCCCCAACCGCTCTGCGTTCTCCCGCGCCACCGCGAGCGCCGCCTCCGAGATGTCCGTTGCATACACTTGAACGTCGGGAAGCAAACGCGCCAGGCTGATAGCGATCGCGCCGCTGCCGGTGCCGATGTCGGCAAGGCGGCGGGCGTTCTGCCCATTCCGCAAACCGTTGCGGCTCTCAGGGGAGCGCAGAATCTCAACCGTTGCCTCCACCAGTCGCTCCGTCTCCGGGCGGGGGATGAGAACGTCAGGCGTCACACGGAACGTCAGCCCCATGAACTCCTGCGTGCCGATAATGTAGGGCACGGGTTCGCGCTGGCGGCGGCGCTGGATGAGTTGGACGAAGCGGCTGAGTTCGTCGGCAGCCATTTCATCGCGCAAGGCCAGTTCGCCGCGCCGAACCCCCAGCGCATACGCCAGGAGCAGTTCGGCGTCAAGTCGCGCCTCGTCAATGCCGCTGTCAGCGAGGACAGAGGACGCCCATGATAAGGCATCGGCGATCATGCCATGTTGCGGTATGGCGTCCGGCGTCAGCGTCACTGAATCATTCCCCCATGAACTCATGAATCCATGAACCCACCTTTGAGGAGTTCCTGCTGCTCGTGTTGTTGAAGGGCTTCGATGAGGGGGTCCAAATCGCCGTCTAAAATTTTGTCCAGCGCGTAGAGCGACAGGTTGATGCGGTGGTCGGTCACGCGGTTCTGGGGGAAGTTGTAGGTGCGAATTTTGTCGCTGCGGTCGCCGCTTTTGACCTGCGCCAGGCGCAACTGGCGTTGCTCGGCTTCGCGCTTGGCGCGCTCCATTTCCAGCAAGCGCGACCGCAGCACGCGCAGGGCTTTCTCGCGGTTTTGCAATTGCGAGCGTTCGTCCTGACAGGTCACGACCAACCCCGTCGGCAGGTGCGTGATGCGAATGGCGGTCTCGTTCTTCTGCACGTTTTGCCCGCCCGCGCTGCCCGCGCGATAGGTGTCAATGCGCAAGTCACTTGGGTCAATCTCAACGTCCACCTCTTCCGCTTCAGGCAGCACGGCGACGGTAGCCGCGGAGGTGTGAATCCGCCCGCTCGCCTCCGTGATCGGCACGCGCTGCACACGGTGGACGCCGCTTTCATATTTGAGCGTCCCGAACGCGCCCGCGCCTTCCACCGCGAAGACGACCTCCTTGACGCCGCCCATGTCGGACAGGCTGGTGTTGAGGGTTTCCACCTTCCAGCCCTTGTCCTGGGCGTAGCGAGTATACATGCGATACAGTTCGCCCGCAAACAGCGCGGCTTCCTCGCCGCCTGTGCCCGCGCGGATTTCCATGATACAGTTGTTATCTGCCTGCGGGTCGCGGGGCAGCAGCGCCAGACGTAGCTCCTTTTCCAGTTGGTCAAGGCGCGGCTGCAGTGATGCGATCTCCTCTTCGGCTAACTGACGCAAATCGGCGTCTGCCAACGAGGCCCGGGCCTCCTCCAGTTGAGCGCGCACCTCCTGAAACTCGCGGAACTTGCGCACAATCGGCTCTAAACGCGCCCGCTCCCGCCCCAGGCGTTGCAGTTGCACGCGGTCGCTCAACACCTGCGGGTCGCTGAGTTTTTTATTCAGTTCGTCCAATCGCTCTTCCAGTAAACTCAATTGTTCCAACATTGTCATCACGTCTTCGCCGCGCCCTCTGTAAATTATACCTGTGACAGGGAGGCACGCCAAGTGCTCGCGTCGCCGCCTTCGCGCCGCGACAGCAAAGACCTGCGACGGTGTCGGGGGCTGCGTTTGAGGTTCTTA
>JANWYM010000636.1 GCA_025055355.1 Abditibacteriales bacterium | reverse complement strand
CGTTTAACGTTCCAACGTTCCAACGTGCCAACGTGCTAACGTGCCAACGTGCTAACGTTCCAACGTTTCAACGTGCTAACGTGCCAACGTTCCAACGTTCTAACGGTCAACCCCTGTTGTGAGAAGGCATCACCAGCACCACGACGTAACGCTCCAGATACTTCTGCGCCACGCGCTGCACGTCGGCGGCGGTGACGCTTCTTATCTTCTCCGCATATTCCTCATTGAACTGATAACCGACGCCCCAACACTCAAAAACGCCCCAGTGCCACGCCCGTTGGCGGTTGCGCTGATGGTCGAGCGCGAACCGTCCGAGGCGATAGTTTTTGGCGCGCTGTAACTCCTGGGCTGAAATCGGCTCCTCGCGCAAGCGGCGGACTTCATCGAGCAGGTAGTTTTTCACCATGTCGGGGCTATCGGGGGAACACTCCACAAACGCCGTCAGTTGGCTGGCGTCGGCGAACTCGGAGAAGGTCGCGCCCACCGCATACGCCAGTCCCAACCTGTCACGTAAGGTTTTGACAAGGCGCGAACTTTGCCCCTCGCCCAGTGCGGTGGCGAGGAGGCGCAGGGCGGGATAGTCTGGGTGCGACGGTGGCGGCAGGCGGAAGCCGACGAGAACCAGCGCGTTCTTGCGGGGCTCTTCCAACACGATGAGGGGCGGCTTGTTCGGCACCTCCGCCGGGCGGGGAGGCGACACCTGCGGCACGCGGCGCGCTGGAAAGTCCGCGAACGCCCGCGTGATGTAGCGCATGACCTCGGCGGCGTTGATGTCACCCGCCACCACGAAAACGATGTTATTTGGCGCGTAGTAAGCGCGGTAGAAGTTGAGCAAGTCCTCGCGCTTGATGCGCTTGATGGAATCTTCGTAGCCGATGAGGGACAAGCCGTATCCGACGGGTTCCTTCTCCTCGTTCTGAAACAGCGCCTCGTTGAGGGCGCGCTGTGCGGGCAGACGCGGAGCGTCCTCTTCGGCTGCTATCTGATTAAGGAGGTCTTGGCGGACTTTTTCGACCTCCTGCTCGTCGAAGCGCGGATGGCGCAGAACGTCGGCAAGCAGGGTGATGAGTTGCTCTGTTGACTCACTACCGCCCGTTGCCCAGAGTTCTACATAATCGGGTCCCACAGCAACATCCATGCTCGCCCCCATCGCCGCCAACTCGTTCTCGATCTGCTGCGCCGAGCGACTGACCGTGCCGCGCATCAGCATCGCTTGCAGGAAATAACGAATCCCCGCCCCCGCCCGCGTCTCGTGCTTCGCGCCCATTTTGACAAACGCCGACAGCGCCACAATGCGCGAGGAGTGGTCCTCATGCGTGATAACCGTCATACCGTTGGGGAGCATCGTCTTCCTCGGCGCGTTCTTGACCCTCGCGGGCGGCGCGGTCTCCGCAGTCGTGTGGGCGTCGCCTCTCCCATCCTCCCCTTCTCCCATCCTCCCATACGTCCATGCGTCTCTCCGCTCGAGAAGCCGCGCGTCCTTCCTCGGCACATCTTGGGACGACGGCGGGCGAGCGGGGGGACGCAGGATCGCCACCGCGTAGGACTCAGGATCGAGGTAGGTCTGCGCGACGCGGCGTAGTTGCTCGGCGGTGACTTTGCGCACGTTATCCACATAATTAACCGCATCGGTGTAATCACTGATGGTCTCATAGAAACACAGCACGCCCGCCTGTCCGTCCACCGTCTCCGTCTGCCCCAAGTATTGTCCGATCAGCACCCCCTTCGCCCGCCACAATTCCGCCTCGGAGACGAGGTCGCGCCGCACGCTCTGGATTTCGTTCAGAATCGCCCGCTGTGCCTTTTCCACGTTAGCGTCTGGCACAATCGCGCTGATGAGGAACACGCCAGGGTCGCGCCGCGTGAGATAAGTCGTCTCAAACGCTGTCACCATCGGCGACCGCTCTTGCAGGGCACGATAGAGGCGCGAGGTGCGCCCTTCGCCCAACAGCGTCATCAGCAC
Source organism: Abditibacteriales bacterium (assembly GCA_025055355.1). Taxonomy (GTDB): domain Bacteria; phylum Armatimonadota; class Abditibacteriia; order Abditibacteriales; family JANWYM01; genus JANWYM01. The sequence continues at coordinate 885 of JANWYM010000636.1, read as the reverse complement.
ATCCATCGCCCAGACATCTTCGGGCTTGACAATCCCCGGCGCGCGAAAGGCGAACGAGATCATCGCCTGCCCCAACGGAGCGGAGCGCACCACGCGGCGCACGCCCTTGACCGGCGGCTCCGGGAGGATCGTCATCTGCGGCGGGGGAGACGCGCTGGCGGAGGCAAACGCCTGCGCGACTTGTTCCAACGCCTCGCTGGCTTTCACAGCGCCGACCACGACGACACTCATGTTGCTCGCCACGTAGAACTTGCGATGGAACTCTTGCAGTGCTTCCCGCGAGAGACGCCGCACACTCTCCTCAGTCCCACCGGCAATCAGCCGATACGGATGAACGCGGAAGAACGCACTGGTCGCTGCGTCCTCAGCAATGTTGATGGGGTTGGAATCATGTCGCTGCAACTCGAGGATGACGGCTCGCTTCTCGTTTTGCAGTTCCACGGGGTCGAAGGTCGGGTGCAGAATCGCATCGCTCAAGGCGTGAAGGACTCGCGGAAAATGCTCGCTGGTCACAATCGCGTAGTAGTGCGTATAATCCTTTTCTGTCTCGGCGTTGGAGACGCCGCCCGCGTCCTCGATGATTTGCATGACCTCGCCCGGCTGGGTGCGCCGGCTGCCCCGATAAACCAGATGCTCGATGAGATGTGACACGCCGTTGTTCTGCGGCGACTCGTAGCGCGAGCCGGCACGCACACCCACCCACAGCGACACGAGGCCCGACGCGTGCGCCTCCTTGACCACCACGCGCAGCCCGTTCGGCAGTTGGCGGAACACGATGGACCTTCCATCGGTTATCGGCGCATCCGCGCGCGCGGACACCGCACAGAACCACGCGAGAAAAGTCGCCGCGTAAAACAAGTTGGCAACCTGTCCTACCCCTAAACA
>JANWYM010000635.1 GCA_025055355.1 Abditibacteriales bacterium | reverse complement strand
GAGGGCGCAAGAGGGGTCTCAACCCCCTGCACACGGGGAAGAGGATGAACGCGTGATCAAAGAGTTCGCCGCGTTGTGCTTCAACTGGCAAGGGGGGGCGCGCTTGGCGCAGCCGTGGAGTTTCCGCGACCTGTTGCAGCGGGCGAGGGACTACCACCAGCGGCGGGCGCAATACGAGCGCGATATGAAGCAGTGGGAACACGATTACCACGAGGCGAAGGCGCAAGGCAAAGAGGAACCCCGCGAGCCTGCCGAAGTTCCAAAGGACGAAGACCTTGAACCGTTCGCGGCGCTGTTCCGCAGGGAGGTGCCGGCGTTCGTTCACGTCAACCGCAGCGACGAAATCCTCAACGCGCTCAAGGTGTTCCGCGACGAGTTCGAGTTGGACGTGACGCTGCTCGACGTAGGCGACGGTTTTCGGGTAGCCGAAGAAATCCGGAAGCGCAACGCTGCCGCCGCGCTCGGTCCAAACGTGACGCGGCGTGAGAAAGGCAAACTCATCAACAACGCCGACGTGTTGGCTCGCGCAGGCGTGCGCGTGTTGTTCCACAGCAGCGCGACCTCGGGCACGCAGTTCCTGCGCCTCAACGCCGCTTACGCGGTGCGATATGGACTCGACCCCACGGAAGCGCTGCGGGCGTTGACGATTTATCCGGCGCGAACACTGCGCGTGGATGACCGTCTGGGAAGCATTGAGGTAGGCAAGGACGCCGACCTGGTGATCCTCAGCGGCGAGCCATTGGACGTGACGAGCCGCGTCGAAAAAGTGCTGATGAAAGGAAAGGTGGTTTATGATGGTAGGTAGAGGCTCAAGCGGTTGGCTAAGGCTGGTTTCCAGCCAACCCCAGCCAACCCCAGCTGACCTCAGCCCACTCAGAGGGATTCGCCATTGCCTATTGGTCATGCTTCTGGTCACTGGTCACTGGTCACTGGTTACTGGTTACTGCGCTGACGAGACATCAAAGCCGCTGGCCATCAAAGCCGCCAAAATTCTCACCGTCACGCGAGGCACCATTGACAACGGCGTGATTGTCATTCGGGACAAGAAAATTGCGGCGGTGGGGAAGCAGGGCGAGGTGGCGATTCCGCCTGATGCGGAAGTGATTGACGCGTCGGACAGGTGGGTGATGCCGGGACAGATTGACCTACACGCGCACATCGGGAACAACTCGGGGCTGCACGACTACGTTCACTCGCTCAACCCCGAGTTGCGGGTGTGGGATTACATTGACCCCGACTCCCCGCAGGTGCTGGACGCCCTCGCCAGCGGGGTGACGTGCATCAACACCATCCCCGGCAGCGGCGGCAACCATTCGGGGTTCGGCGTGATTTGGAAGTTGGGTGGCGGCACGCGGGAGGAACTCATCGTCCGCAAGTTAGGCACCATGAAAATCGCGCAAGCCTACAACCCCGAGCGCCGCGCGGGCGACTTGGGCTTGAGCCGCATGGGGATGTGGTGGATGCTGCGCGAGATGTTCACCCGCGCCCAGAAATACAACGCCGCATGGGAAGATTACGAAAAACGGAAGAAAGAAACCGCGCCGTTGCTGACCGCCTCTAATCATCCCACCTCCGTTGCCTCCTCCCCTCCGCAACCTGCAACCCGCAACTCGCAACCCGCATTGCGCCTCGACCTCGAGCAAATCAGGCAGGTCATCCAGCGCAAGACGCCCGTGTTCGTCCACACCGCCAGCGGACGGGATGTGTTTATGACGATGAAGATGTTCCACGATGATTTGAAGTTGCCCGTCGTTTGCTCTCACTGCGAGTTCGGGGCGTTCCGCGTGGCGGAAGAGGCGGGGAAGCGCAACCTGCCCGTCAACATTGGTCCGCGACTCTACGATTTCGCCGCGCAGGTTTACGACAGGAAATTTTACTCGCTGCCGACGGAATACTTTCGCGGCGGGGTGCAGAAACTGTCGCTCAACACCGACTGCCCCGTGATTCCCGGCGAGGAGTTGTTCCTGCAAGGCACGCTGGCGGTGCGGCTGGGCTTAGATGAGGACACTGCCCTGCGCGCCCTGACCATCGTGCCAGCGGAAAGCGTCGGCATCGCCGACCGCGTCGGCAGCATCGAGGTCGGCAAAGACGCCGACCTCGTGATTAAGAAGGGCAGCCTGTTCGACGTGCGCACGCCGGTTGACATGGTGCTGATTAACGGTAAGGTCGTGTATCGTCACGGACAGAAACGGCGCGGCACAGGGTTCGGCAGGCTGATGGTGCACGAGAAACACGAGTGTTGTGGAGATGGGCATGATGAGTAAGGGGAGGGAGAGAGCGGGAAATCATGTCATTGCGGGGAGCAGAGCATAGCCATCCGACGAAGGCCCATCGAACGCCCGTCATGGCGAGCGCAGCTAAGCCATCCCCTCCGTTGCCGCCGTTGCCCTCGCAGGGGATGGCTTCGCTGCGCTCGCCATGACGGATAAGAGAAGTTGGGTGGTGAATTATCCATGACTCGGTCAACACATCCGCAGATGGTTTGGTGGGGCGTGCTCCTTCTCTGCGTTTATGCCTTGCCGTATTCGTTGGCAGACAATCAAGACCCCTTCGCCGAAGAAGTCCTCGCCGTCAAGGCGCAGCGGATTGAGACGGTAAGCCAGGGCGCGATGGAGAACGGCGTCATCGTCATTCGCAACGGCAGAATTGCGGCTATCGGCAAGGATGTGAAGATTCCCGTCGGCGCCAAAATCATTGAGGCGCACACCGTTATGCCGGGCATTGTCGGTGTCTATTCACAGATTGGTTTATCGCGGGACGCGCCGACGGTCACGCTGCCGGCGGGCGGCGGGCGGTTCGGCGGGCGGTTGAGCGGCGGCGGAGGTGAGGGAGGCGCGGCGTCGAATCCT
>JANWYM010000634.1 GCA_025055355.1 Abditibacteriales bacterium | reverse complement strand
CGACGCAGCGCGCGTCTGGGTCAGGGCGGTCATGTCCAACGTCACACTCATGCCTGCAGCGCCCGTGCCCAGCACCGCAGCCGTGATATTCAGGGGCGGCACCGTCGAGCCGACGGCGTCGAACACGCCCGAGGTGTCGAACTGAATCGTCCCGCTCCCGACGGCGTTGCTGTTCAGGGTCGCGTTCCAGTTCCATGTGCGGACAGTGGCTGTCTTCGTGAAAGTTAAGGCGACATCGTGCGCGACTCCCAGCGAGTCATAAATCCGCATCGTGGCGTTCACGACGTCGCCTGTGGCGGCAATCGCGTCCAGATTACCTACCAGCGTGGCTTCGGTGGTCGCCTGCGCGTTGAGGATCGAGCCAAGTGGAATACTGACCGTCGCCACCGTCTCTCCCAGTTGCGGGGCGGGACCCACGGCGACCACCTTGTAACCTGTCGTAGGCATCACCAGATCCCCATTCGCATCCAGCACAAACCCACCTGCCCGCGTGTAAAACATGTTGCTCCCGTTGGTTAGAACGAAGAAGCCGTTCCCCTGCACCGCGAGGTCGGTGGGCTGACTGGTGACTTGCAGCACCCCTTGCGTTTGTAGCGTCTTAATCCCTGCGACCTGCACGCCCAACCCAATCTGCACCGGGTTCATCCCACCGATCCCTGCACCCGAGGGCGCCGTCGCCGGCCGCAGCATCTGAGCGAACAAGTCGGAGAAGTCCACCCGCCCAGCCTTGAAGCCGGGTGTGTTCAAGTTCGCCAGGTTGTTGCTGATGACATCTAACTTGGTTTGGTAACTGCCAATGCCACTGACGGCTGTAAACAAGGCACTCATTGTCCATGACCTCCTTCGACTCGGCGGGCTTCCTCCAAGAGGTCCAGCCCTTTGACCACGTTGGAACGTTCTCACGTCACACGATGATGGCGCTGTCAATGTTGGTGAAGACTTTGTCCTTCAAACTCTTCTCGTCCACCGCTGTGATGACCGTGCGGTTCTTCACGCTGACGACCAGCGCCAGATCGTCAATCAGGACGAGCGATTCACGCGCGCCTTTCGCCGCCGCTTTGGCTACCGCCTCTTCGAGGCGATTAAGCCGCTGCGCGTCCAGGTCAATCTGCCGCCGTTCCAACCGTTGCTGCGCGTGCGCGGAGAACTTCAGAGACGAGGCGTTCCGCACCTCCTCCAGCGTCCGCTGAAAGTTGGTCGTTGCGGGAACGACGCGCTGTCCACCGCCAGGTGCCTCACAGCGCGGCGCGGCGGACGGGGCTGGTTGGATAGGATTGACAAGCGACGTAATGCGTTCAGGCACGACGTCCTCCCTTCAAAATACCTGTCGTTGCGAGCGGAGCGAAGCAATCTCCTGGGGAGGAGACGACTGCAGCGGCGGGGATGGCTTTGCTGCGCTCGCCATGACATTTTCCTGCAGTGTGGTGTCTCAGTTGAGACATGAGCAACTCCTCTCCCCTTGCGGAGCGGCGTCCGCTTCCTACCGACTTACTTGTGCCACATTCGTCAAAGGAATTTCCACATCGTTCATCTGAACCATCACCGTGTCGTTCTCCAGGCGCACTGCCGAGACGGTGCCGTGAACCATCTGTCCACTGTGAGGGTCCAAGCCTTTGGCCTGTTTCCCCAGCAGCGCGCTGGCTTGTGCGAGGGCTTGCCCCCGCGTGAAGAGCGCAAAAGCGTGGCTCAGGCTCTTCACCGCCTCCAGCGAACTGAACTCCGCTAACTGGCTGATATACTCCGTGTTGTCCATCGGATCCAGGGGGTCTTGATGGCGCAACTGCATCGCCAGCAGCATAAAGAAATCGTTTTCACTCAGCCGCCCGGCGGCGCTCGCTGCGTTGAGGGGCGATGGCGTTTGTCCGACTGATGTGACTCGCAAAACCTATCACCTCCTTAGGCCCAGTAATCTACCGCTGACCACCGCACTTTACGGTCTATGAACCTGGAGTCTGTGGTCTGTGGTCCGTGGTCTATGATCCGTGGTCTGCGGGATGGCTGCCTTGACTCTTGCTGCTGAGCACTGGGAGCGAACGGGTTGGCATCGGCGAACGGTGAGGCTGCGAGGTGACGTTCGCCGCGCTCACCCCACATCTGACCGACGGATACCGTAACGTGGTCGACGCGGATGCCCTGCTCGGATAACAGCTGATACAGCGCAGGTAGGTTGGCTTCAATGAGTTGTTTCGCTGTCTGCGATTCCGCGTCCATCTGCGCCGTCAACTCGCTGCCGGACCACACCAGCCGCAGGCGCAGCCGTCCGAGGTGCGGGGGCTGCAGGCGCAGGGTCATGGCGGTCTCGCCCCGCTCGAAACGCACGCGCGCCTCGCGCACGATTTGATGGATGACAGATTGGTCTATTGCCGTTAGCGTGCTGAGGCGGCGCGATGCAGGCGCGTCTATGACCTGCACGACGGGGTGGTTGGGCGCAGGAACAGAGGGCAGTCGAACGGCACTTTCCGAAGACGTGGCGGGGTCAACCCCGACGGGCACCGCATCCGCTTCTGCCTGGCGCCCTACCTCTCCCGTATCGGTTCTCATAACTTCTACAACCCTCTCGCTCTCGACGGGCATCACCGATTGAGAATGGAGCGATGCAACATGCAGGCGGGGAGAGACGAGTGGAGAGTCCTCCTTTGTCCCTGTGCGTGCAACGTTCAACCGTTCTGTCCTCTGTCCGTCCTGCCCTTCTCGAACAGGCAGCTCCACCGTCGGTGCGGCGCTGTCAACGACATCCGCCTTCGGCGCGAGGAGTTCCCTTTGTGGCAGGTCCCTTGGTTCCTCTCCGTTTAATGACACCGCGCTGAACGAGGATCCAGAGCCCTCAAACGTCTCGGCAGGAGCGATGATGCGC
>JANWYM010000633.1 GCA_025055355.1 Abditibacteriales bacterium | reverse complement strand
GTCACGGTTTTAGGTTATTACTTTGTGGCAGACGACCATGAATCCGCTTAATCCGCTACCGCAATCCGCTGACAGCCATCCGCTCTCACAGTCCGCCGACAGGGCGGATGCCAGTAACGGATTAAGCGGATTACTTTGTGGCAGACGACCATGAATCCGCTTAATCCGTTACCGCAATCCGCTGACAGCCATCCGCTCTCGCAAGCCGTTGACAGGATAGATTCCAGCAACGGATTAAGCGGATGACTTTGTGGCAGACGACCATGAATCCGTTTAATCCGTTACCGCAATCCGTTGACAGCCATCGGTCGGCTGCTCTCGTTACCGAGGTAACGCTTGAAGCTGGGGGCGTAACCTGTCGCCGCACCGTCCCAGTTGTAGTTGACCGCCTCCTGTCCGATGTGCGCCTTCTCCCCACACGCGTCCAACAGACCGACCGCCGACGGAATCACTGGCGTCTGCGTCAGCGGCTCCTCCTTCGCCAAGTCGCGCAGGTTGACGATGTGCGGCTCGCCGGCTTTGCCTTAGCAGGCGGTGGTGTTCGATGTGCCGAGGTCAATATACCGAGTGGATCGGCATGGGTTCCTCCTGCTGGAGGAATGTTATAACACACCGGGACGGGAAAAGGCAAGAACAATCGTCCTCGTGCTCGAACGTTTGTGAAACGACCGATGACGAGGACGACGACGAGGACGATTGTCTACCTGCTTGACATGCCCTCTCCAAACCTGATATACTTAGCGCAACGAGTGATTCAACTGCGCCGAGGACAGTGAGTTGCAAGGAATACTGTCCAATGTGCCAGAAATGGGTGTCCCCTGTCCGCTCGGTGAGGGAGGGGACAGAAGGCCAGTGGGTCGTCTCTCAATGCCGCTCCTGCTTGCGGGCATTAGGAGTGAAAGGGCGAAGAGGTATGAGTTCCTCCGCGTCAGAGGAGATCATTGCACGATGGCATATTCACCTTGCCTCGAAGTTCCCGACCAAAGCGTGGACTGCCGTCGGCGTCGTGGGGGCAGCAACGTTGTTGGCGCTGTGGGCGACGCGCTCGCCGTTGATGACGCTGGTATTCGGCGTGGTGCTATTCTCTGCCATTGCTGACTTTTTGCTGCCGATGACATTCACGCTGACGCGCCGCGCGGCAATGATGCGCGGCTGGTTCAAAGCGCAGCGCATTGAGTGGCAGGACGTGCGCGCCGTCCATGAAGACGACAGCGGCGTGAAGTTGAGTCCGTTCGCTCACCGCTCGCGCCTCGAACCGTATCGCGGCGTCTACCTCTGGTTCAACGGGAATCGAGAACAGGTAATGGCGTGGGTCAAGGCGCTGGCGACAAATGCGGAGAACATCCGCCGATGACGCGGATTACATCAATTCAGTCTGCGCCCTCCGCGTCATCAGCGAGCAGAAAAACATGGCGGACATAACAGAACAGGAACGCGATGCTTTCATCGAGGCGGTAGCGCAGCGCGTCGTGCAGATGCGGCTGGAAGCGCCTGCGATTTTCTTTTTGGAGATGCACAAGCCCTTGGCGTTTGTGGCGGGGCAAGCGCTGTTGGTGACTTCACCGGTGCTGGCACCGTTTTTTGGGGTTGACAAAGTAGGGCAGGCGTCGGAGATTATGAGCGACCGCGAGAACGTCGAGCGGCTGATTCGGAGGATTGAGGAATTGGCAGAGGAAGTAAGGGGAAGTAAGGGGAAGTAAGGGGGAGTAAGGGGAAGTAGGGGGAAGTAAGGGGAAATAGGGGGAAGTAGGGGAAAAGGAGGGGGAAGTAAGGGGAAAGGAGGAGAAGAAGACAGTTCCTTCATCCTCCTACTTCCCCCTATTTCCCCTTACTTCCCCCTACTTCCCCTTACTCCCCCATACTTCCCCTTCATCAGAGGACTGACTTGAAACACGCCAACCTGTTTGCGGGCATTTTGTTGTGCGTCCTCAGCGCGCTGATTGTGACGGCGATTCTGGCGGCGAAGCGGGGGCGGGCGTTGTTCATTCGGCGGATTGCGGGCGTGGACGCGATTGATGAAGCCGTCGGGCGGGCGACGGAGATGGGGCGTCCGATTTTCTTCTCTGTCGGACTGGGCGGGATTGACATCGTGACCTTGCAAGCGTTCGCCGTGGTCGCGCATGTGGCGCGCATGGCGGCGACGTTCCGCACGCGGCTCATCGTCCCCGCCGCCGACCCGCTGGCGATTCCAGTGTTGGAGGAACTCATCCGCGAGGCGTGCAACGAAGTCGGGCGCCCTGAGATGTTCAACCCCGATGACATCCGCTTCCTGTCCGACCAGCAGTTCGCCTACGCCGCCGGCTGCGTCGGCATCATGCACCGCGAGCGTCCCGCAACCAACCTGCTCTTCGGGGCGTTTCAAGCCGAGTCGCTCATCCTCGCCGAAACGGGGCAGCACATCGGCGCGCTGCAAGTGGGCGGCACGCCCAGCCAGTTGCAGACGCCGTTCTTCATTGCCACCTGCGATTACGTCGTCATCGGCGAAGAATACTACGCCACCTCAGCGTATCTCTCCCGCGAGCCGGTGCTGCTCGGCAGCCTCGTCGGACAAGACCGCTGCAAAATGGTGCTGTTGGCGCTGATGCTGGTGGGCATCTTGCTGGTCTCATTCATCAAGCCGCTCAACCCCGTGCCCACGCCCAACCTGCTACCGCCATCGGTGTTCGAGGCGGAACCGCTTGTCGAAGTGCCGTTCCGCTTAACCCAAGAACAACTGCAGAACATCGAGGATTTACGCCTCCGCACCGTCGCCTCCGACGCAGTCAAAGCGGCGCAGGCGCAGTTGTTAGACCCCGCCTTAAAGCCTGAAGACAAACCGCAGTTAGAAGAGCAGGTCGCCGCTGCCCAGAGGCAGTTTGAGGACGGCTTACGGCT